>NZ_JBFAJK010000017.1:0-130388 GCF_040655175.1 Micromonospora sp. NPDC050495
TGGAGTGACAAACCTTGATACCGGAACTCCGCTTCCCGCTCTCTGATCAACACACCCCTTGACCGGCCTCGCCCACGCCTAACTGAACGGCGTTGCGGCTAGCGGTCCGGCGTGGCGTCCAGCCGGACGCAGCAGGCGCCGGGCCGGGGGGCGAGCCGGGGCAGCAGGTCGGTGCGGCCGGCGCCGTCGACCAGCCCGCCGAGGAAGGCGTGGTTGAGCCCGCAGACCAGCGCGGTCTGCCGGGCCGCCAGGGCGTGGAACGGGCAGTTGCGCAGCAGCACCTGGTCGCCGAGCGACTCCGGTTCGAAGCCGAGGCCGGCAAGCACGCCCACCAGGTCCTCGTCGGCCTCGCGGATGCGTACGCCGAGGTCCCGGCCGCGCTGCCGGGCGTGCCGCCGCGCCGCCTCGGGGGCGTCGTGCGGGTCCTCGGCGACCGCGTCGGCGAGGATCTCGGCGATCAGCTCGTAGCGCCGCTCGGGGACGGTGATGGCCAGCCCGTCGCCGGCCGCCTCGTAGACCTTCGGTGTGCGGCCCCGCCCCCGGGGCTGGTCGGCCGGCGTCTCGTAGTGGGCCCGCAGCAGTCCCGACTCGACGAGCTTGTCGAGGTGGAACGCGGTGAGGTTGCGGGACATCCCGTGTGCCGCGGCCGCCTCCTCGCGGGTGACCGGATGGTCGGCCCGGCACACGTAGTCGTAGAGCGCCCGTCGGGACCGGTCGACGAGCGCGGCCATCGCGTTCCAGCGCTCCCCGCCGCTCACGCCACGAGGTTATCACCAACGATGGCTATTGAAATTCCGGACGCGCTGGGGCAGCATGACCGCTATCACCAATGAGCATTGGTGAAAATCCCCTGGGGGTTCCCCGTGCGACCCATGGATCAGGCCAAGCATCCGGTGACCACACTGGCCGGCCGCTACGGCCACCCGCTGCATCCCGCGCTGGTCGCGGTGCCGATCGGCGCCTGGGTGGCCAGCTTCGCCTTCGACCTCGCCACCCGCTTCGTACCCGGGTCACCGGACCTCGCCGACGGCGCGCGGTGGCTCATCGGCCTCGGCGTCGTCGGCGCGCTCGCCGCCGCGCTGGTCGGCTTCCTCGACCTGTTCGCCATCCCCACCGGCACCCGCGCCTTCCGCACCGCGCTCGCGCACATGGCGATCAACCTCGCGGTCACCGGCGGGTACGCGGTCAACTTCGCGCTCCGGGACGGCGGCCCGCCCGGCGCGGGACCGCTGGCGCTCTCCGCGGTCGGCCTCGCCGGGCTGGCCGTCGGCGGGTACCTCGGCGGCGAGCTGGCCTACCGCTACGGCGTCCGGGTCGCCGACGAGCGCACCCAGGCGCAGGGCTACCACCACGCAGAGAAGGAGAACGACTGATGGGCATCGCCGCACTCGTCACCTGGCTGATCACGGCCGCCGGTGGCTTCGTCATGCTCGGCACCTGGATCAGCCGGGGCGGCCACCGACCGGACAGCGGCAGCCGCCTGGCGCCGGGCCTGGTGTTCGGTCACTTCGCGCTGGCCGCGATCGGGCTGGTGCTGTGGATCGTCCACCTGGTCCTCGACGACCGCGTGCTCGCCTGGGTCGCGTTCGCCGCGCTGCTGCCGGTGGCCCTGCTCGGGTTCACCATGCTGGCCCGCTGGATCCCCGCCCGCCGGTCCGGCACCGCCGAATCCCGCTTCCCCGTCCCGGTGGTCGTCGGCCACGGCCTGTTCGCCGTCGCCACGCTGGTGCTGACCGCGCTCGCGGCCCTCGGCGTGGGCGGTCGCTGAGGTGACCGTCACCGCGCTGCGGGTGCAGCACCAGCGTCCCCGCCCCGACCCGGCCGCCGCCGAACGGGCCGCGGCGCAGTTCCTCGCCGCCCTCGGGGTGGACCTCTCCGCCGACGGGCTCGCCGACACCCCGGGCCGGATGGCCCGCGCCTACGCCGAACTGCTCACCCCGCGCGAGTTCCAGCTCACCACCTTCGCCAACGACGAGGGCTACGACGAGCTGGTGCTGGCCCGGGCCATCCCGATCCGGTCGGTCTGCGAGCACCACCTGCTGCCGTTCGTCGGTGTCGCGCACGTGGGCTACCTGCCCGGCGCCCGCATCCTCGGACTGTCCAAACTGGCCCGGGTGGTCGAGCTGTTCGCCCACGGCCCCCAGGTCCAGGAGCGCCTCACCAAGCAGATCGCCGACTGGCTGACCGCGAACCTGCGCCCGCGCGGCGTCGGCGTGGTCATCGAGGCCGAACACCTGTGCATGACCCTGCGCGGCGTGCGGGCCGTCGGCAGCAGCACCATCACCTCCACCCTGCTCGGCACCCTGCGCGACGACCACCGCTCCCGCGCCGAGTTCTTCACCCTCACCGGCGTCGGCCCCCGCTGACCGGCGTACCGCCAGAAAGGAGCTGGACCGATGTCGACAACCGACCGGTTCGTGATCGTGGGCGCCGGGCTCGCCGGTGCGCGGGCCGCCCAGACGCTGCGGGAGGAGGGCTTCGCCGGCGGCATCGTCGTGCTCGGCGACGAACCCGAGCGGCCGTACGAACGCCCACCGCTGTCCAAGGGGCTGCTGACCGGCGGGGCCGAACCCGACAGCGTGTTCGTGCACGACGCCGGGTGGTACGCCGCGCACGACGTCGACCTGCGCACCGCCACCCGGGCGGTCGCCGTCGACCGCGCCGCCCGGGCGGTCCGCCTCGCTGACGGCGAGCAGCTGCGCTACGACAAGCTGCTGCTGGCCACCGGCGCCACGCCCCGCGACCTCGCGGCGCCCGGCGCCCACCTGGCCGGGGTGCTGCGGCTGCGTACCCTCGCCGACAGCCGCCGGATCGGCGCCGCGCTGGTCGACGGCGCGCGCGTCGTGATCGTCGGAGCGGGGTGGATCGGCCTGGAGGTGGCCGCCGCCGCCCGGCAACGCGGCGCCACCGTCGACGTCGTCGAGACGGCCACGCTGCCGTTGCGCCGGGTGCTCGGCGACGAGATCGCCGGGGTCTTCGCCAACCTGCACCGGGACCACGGCGTCACCTTCCACTTCGGCGCGGAGGTGCACGAGATCCGCGGCACCGATCGGGTCTCCTCGGTCCGGCTGGCCGACGGCACCGAGTTGCCGGCCGACGCCGTGGTGGTCGCCGTGGGCGTGCGGCCGAACACCGAGCTGGCGACCGCGGCGGGCCTCGCCGTCGAGAACGGCATCCACGTCGACGCGTCCCTGCGCACCGCCGACCCGGACGTGTACGCCGCCGGCGACGTGGCCAACGCCTACCATCCGGTGCTGCGCCGGCGGCTGCGCGTCGAGCACTGGGCCAACGCGCTGCACGGCGGCCCCGCCGCGGCCCGGGCCATGCTCGGCCAGCCGGTCAGCTACGACGACCTGCCCTACTTCTACACCGACCAGTACGAGCTGGGCATGGAGTACGTCGGGCACGCCCCGCCCGGGGCGGCCGACCGGGTGGTCGTCCGGGGCGACCTCGCCAAGCGCGAGTTCATCGCGTTCTGGACCGCCGGCGGGCAGGTGCTCGCCGGGATGAACGTCAACGTGTGGGACGTCGTCCCGGCGATCCGGCGGCTCGTCACGGCGGCCCACCCGGTCGACCTCGACCGGCTCGCCGACCCGGACGTGCCCCTCGCCGACCTGCTGCCGCCGGACCCGCCCGCCGAACGGCAGGCCGGGTAGCCGGCGTCACCGCCGCGCGGACCGGTCGGCGCCCACGGGTGCCGGCCGGCTCCGCCGGGCAGGAGGCCGGCGCTCACGGGTGCCGGCCGGCTCCGGCGGGAGGGAGCCGGCGCCCGCGGGTGCCGGCCGGCTCCGCCGGGGCGGGGGGCCGGCGCGGTGGCGGCGGGCCGGCGCGCCGTCCTCGCCCCGGGTGCGCCGGGGGCGAGGTCGTCAGCCGGTGGGCTCCCGTTGCTGGCGCGGCCGGGCCGGTGCGTCCTCCCGGTCGATCCGCAACTCCCGCTCGAGCGCGGCGATGACGGCGCGCAGGTCGTCCAGCCGCTGGGTGAGCGCGATCCGGTCCAACTCGTCGGGCAACCCGTCGCCGTCCTCGTCGTAGTCCGGGGCCAGCCGCTCGGTCATCTCCAACCGGCGAGCCTCCTCCATGGAGTTGACGATGACCGCGATCAGGATGTTGAGCAGCAGGTTCACGGTGATCAGGACGAAGCTGACGTAGTAGACCAGGGTCCACGGCGACACCGCCATGCCCTGCTCGACCAGATCCGGCAGGGTCTCCAGCGACAGCAGCACGAACAGGGTCAGCAGCGAGCGGCCGATGTCGCCGTACTGCTCCGGGTAGCGCTGCCCGAAGATCAGCCAGCCGGCCATGCCGTACATGTAGAGGGTCACCGCGGCCAGCGCGAGGAAACCCGCGACCCCGGGCAGGCTGCGCCACAGCGCCGCCACGATGGTGCGCAGCCCGGGTGAGAAGCGCACCAGGCGCAGCACCCGGGCGACCCGCAGGAAGCGCAGCACCCCCGAGTCGCCGTGCAGGCCCGGAATGAAGATGGTGGCGGTGACCAGGAAGTCGAAGACATTCCAGCCGTGCCGGAAGAAGTCCTGCGGCCGGCGGCCGTAGGCCAGCACCCGGATCGCGATCTCGACGACGAAGACGAGCCGGAAGAACCATTCGAACCACCGCAGGGCCGGGTGCGCCGCCCCGAGGTCCCGGTAGGTCTCGAAGCCGAGCACCGCCCCGTTCAGCATGATGACCACGACGATCACCACGTCGAAGGCGCGCGAGTCGGCGATCAGCGCGCAGCGGTCCGCCAGCTTCGACCGCGGCGCGGGCGGCGCGCCCCGCTGCGCCGGCACGGTGGGCCCGGTCACCGCCCCGACCCGCCCGCGCTTGCGGCGGGACCGTCGGACGGGGCGGGTACGCGGTGCCGGGCAAGCATGCCGACAAGCCTAGAGGTGCCGCCGGTACGGGTTCGTGCCCGGCGACCCCGCGGTGGCGGCCCGGCGGCGACCGCCGGCCGGCGTCAGGCCGCGGCTTCGATGATGCGCAGATCGCGGTCGGCGCCGTCGCCGAGCGCCCGCAGCGCCTCCTGGTAGGCCGCGCTGCCGTGGGCGGCGAGCGCGGCGTCGACGCTGGGGAACTCGATCAGCGTCGTCCGCTCCACCAGGCCGGCCTCGAACGCGTGCGACGGCAGGCCGCGCGCCAGGAACGTGCCGCCGGCCGCGCGCAGCGCCGGCCCCGCCAGTTCCGCGTACGCGGCGACCTTCGCCTCGTCGCTGATGGACCGGTACGTGGTGATCCAGTAGGCCTTCGGCACCGTCGCCGTCCCCCTCGTCCTGGGCCGTCCCCCTGTTGGGATGCCTCAGGAAGGGTAACGGTCACCGGAGCGCGCGGACTGCCGGTAGGCGCCCGGGGCCCGGCCGGTGACCCGCTTGACGGCGACGCTCAGCGCCGACCACCGGGCCGGCCAGCCAGCCCAGGGCACGCCTCCGGTGGACGGTCGCTCAAGAATGCCGGACGTCGAACTACCGGCGGTCCAGGGTCACGCTCCGTAGCGTACGGGTCATGACCCGCAGCGCCCGCCTCAGCACACCGTTCCACGCCCGTACCTCCGCCGCCGAGATCCTGACCGGCGTCGACCTCGCCGGGCGCCGCATGATCGTCACCGGGGGCGCCTCCGGCATCGGCCGGGAGACCGCCCGCGCCCTGGCCGGTGCCGGCGCCGAGGTCACCGTGGCCACCCGCGATCCCGCCCACGGCGCGGACCTGGTGGCCGAGTTCGCCGGCCCCGGCCCGGGCAGCGTCCGGGGGGCCGCCCTCGACCTGGCCGACCTGGCCTCCGTCGACGCCTTCGTCGCCGACTGGCAGGGCCCGCTGCACGCCCTGGTCGCCAACGCCGGGATCATGGCACTGCCCGAGCGGCGGCTCACCGACGCCGGCTGGGAACTGCAACTGGCGACGAACTACCTCGGCCACTTCGCGCTCGCCCGCGGCCTGCACGACAACCTGCGCGCCGGCTCCGCCCGGGTGGTCGTGGTCAGCTCCGGGGCGCACCTGCGCGAGGCGTTCGACTTCGACGACCCGCAGTTCGCGCGGCAGCCCTACGACCCGTGGGCGGCGTACGGCCGGTCCAAGACCGCCGGCGTCCTGCTCGCGGTGGGCATCGCCCGGCACTGGGCCGGGGACGGGATCACCGCCAACGCGCTCAACCCCGGCTACATCACCACGAACCTGCAACGGCACATGGACGCGGCGACGCTGCGCGCGTTCGGGGCGATGGACGAGGCCGGCAACCGGGTCGAACCGCCCTACTACAAGACTCCCGCCCAGGGCGCGGCGACCTCGGTGCTGCTTGCCGCCTCGCCGCTGCTGGACGGGGTCACCGGCCGGTACTTCGACGACAACCAGGAGGCCGAGGTGGTGGCGGGCGGACCGGAGGCGACCGGCGGGGTGGCCGCCCACGCCGTCGACCCGGCCGCCGCCGACCGGCTCTGGGCGTACGCGGAGCAGGCCCTCGCCTCCCGCTGAGCCGGCCGCCCGGGCCGGTGCCGCCGGCGCAAGGGCCCAACGGCCCGGCCGGCTGTGCTGATCTTCACTGGCCGTCGCGGGGCCGGATGAACCACCATGAAAGGTGCGGGCGGGCCACGGCGGCGCGGGCCGGAAGGGGTGGAGCGCGATGACGGGACGGCCGGTGACCAGTGCGACCGAGGTCCTTCCCGATGCCGGCCCCGGCACGCCCGGCGAAGGGGCCGGCCTCAGCTCGGCGGAGGCGGCGGCCCGGCTGACCGCCGACGGCCCGAACAGCACGGCCACCCCGCAGCGCCGGCACCTGGCCACCCGCATCGTGCGCCAGCTCACCGACCCGCTGGTCGCGCTGCTGCTGGCCGCCGCCGTGGTGACCACAGTGCTGCGGGACTACCCGGACACCGCGGTGATCCTGCTGGTGGTGCTGGTCAACACCGTGATCGGCGTGGTGCAGGAGGTGCGGGCGGACCGGGCGATCGCCGCGCTGGACCGGCTCGCCGCGCCGACCGCCCGGGTGGTCCGCGACGGCCGGGACCTCGTCCTGCCCGCCGCCGGTCTGGTCCGCGGCGACCTGGTCCGCGTCGAGGCCGGCGACGTGGTCCCTGCCGACCTGCTGCTCACCGAGGCCGCCCGGCTGCACCTCGACGAGTCGGCGCTGACCGGCGAGTCGGTGCCGGTCGCCCGGGGCGCCGGCGACGAGGCCAGCGCCGGCACGGTGGTCACCACCGGCCGGGCCACCGGCACCGTGGCGCGCACCGGCGCGGCCAGCGCGCTGGGCCGGATCACCGCGCTGGTCTCCGCCACCCGGCCCGCCGCCACCCCGCTGCAACGCCGGCTGACCGCCCTCGGCCGGGTCCTCGGCCTGGCCGCGGTGGTGCTCTCCGCCCTGGTGTTCGTCATCGGCGTGGCCGGCGGCCGGCCGGTGGTGGACATGGCGGTCACCGCGGTCAGCCTGGTGGTGGCGGCGGTGCCCGAGTCGCTGCCGGCCGTGGTCACCCTCGCGCTGGCCCTCGGCGCCCGGCGGATGGCCGGGGCGCGGGCCATTCCCCGGCGGCTGCACGCCGTGGAGACGCTCGGCTCGGTCACGGTGATCGCCTCCGACAAGACCGGGACGCTCACCGAGGGCCGGATGGCGGTCCAGCACGCGATCACCCGGGACGGCACCCGGTACGGCATCACCGGCCACGGATACCGGCCGGAGGGCGCCGTGCAGCGGCACGGCCAGCCGGTGACCGTACCGGAGGAACTGCGCCGGCTGGCGCGGGCCGGGCTGCTCTGCAACGACGCCACGCTGTCCCCGCCCACCGACGAACGGCCGGACTGGGCCGCCGTGGGCGACCCGCTCGAAGCGGCGCTGGTGGCGTTCGCCGCCCGCTGCGGCCTGGACCCGGAGCAGACCCGCGCCGCCTGGCCGCGGGTCGCCGAGCACCCGTTCGACCAGGACCTGCGGCGGATGACCACCGTGCACCGGGCGGACGACGGCCGGTACCTGGTGGCCTGCAAGGGCGCGCCGGAGAACGTGCTGCGCGCGCCACTGGTCGACGCCACCGACGCGGAGACCGCCGAGCTGATCGCCGCCGCGCGCCGGCTGGCCGGCGAGGGCCTCCGGGTGCTCGCGGTCGCCTCCGCCGTACGGGACGCCCCGCCGGCCGACCCGGCCCGGCCGACCGGGCTGCACCCGGTCGGGCTGGTGGCGATCGCCGACCCGCTGCGCGCCGGCGCCACCGAGGTGGCCGGCAGCTTCGACGCGGCCGGCGTACGCCTGGTGCTGATCACCGGCGACCACCCGGCCACCGCCACCGCGATCGGCGGCCAACTGGGCCTCTGGCACGAGGGCGAGCCGTTGGCCTGCGGCGACGACGGCGACCTGGCGCGGGCGCACCCGCAGACCCGGGTGTACGCGCGGACCCAGCCGGAGCAGAAGCTCGACATCATCGCCGGGTTGCAGTCCCAGGGGCACGTGGTGGCGATGACCGGCGACGGCGTCAACGACGCCCCGGCGCTGCGCCGCGCCGACATCGGGGTGGCCATGGGCGGCGGCAGCGAGGTGGCCCGGCAGGCCGCCGACCTGGTGCTGGTCGACGACGACCTGGCCACCGTGGCGACCGCGATCGGCGAGGGCCGCCGGATCTACGCCAACATCCGGCGCTTCCTGCGCTACGCCCTCTCCGGCGGCGTCGCGGAGATCGCGGTGATGCTGCTCGGCCCGCTGTTCGGGCTGGCCGTGCCGCTGCTGCCGGCGCAGATCCTCTGGGTCAACCTGCTCACCCACGGGGTGCCGGGGGTGGCGCTGGGCGCGGAGCCGGCGGAGCCGGGGCTGCTGCGCCGGGCGCCCCGGTCCCCGCAGGAGTCGGTGCTCGGCGCCGGGCTCGGCCGCGACGTGCTGCTCACCGGTGGGCTGATCGCGGCGGTGGTGCTCGGCGCGGGAGCGCTCGCCGCCCGGTGGGACCGCCCCTGGCAGTCGGTGGTCTTCGTGGTGCTCGGCCTGGCCCAGCTCGGCGTCGCGCTGGCGGTACGGGCGCCCCGGACGCCCGGCTCGGCGGAGCGCAACCTCGCCCTGCCGGCCGCGGTGGCGCTCTCGGCGCTGCTGCAACTGGCCGGCGTGCTGCTGCCGCCGCTGCGCGGCCTGCTCGGCACCGAGCCGCTGGGCGCGGCGGAGCTGCTGGCCTGTGCCGTGGTGAGCACGCTGCCCGGCCTGGTGCTGTGGCTGACCCGGGCCGGGCGCGGCCGGGTCACGACGGACGGGCCGGGCGCGACCGCGCCCGGCACCGATGACACGGCGGCCGGGCCGGCCCCGGTCGGCGCGGACCGCAACGGAAGTGAGTCACGATGACCAGCGACAACGGCAACCCGGTGGTGGTGGGGGTCGACGGTTCGGCGATCGCGTTGGAGGCGGTCCGCGCCGCCGCCCGGGAGGCGGTGCTGCGGCGGCGACCGCTGCGGATCGTGCACGCGTTCATCTGGCCACTGATGAACGTGCCGCTCGGGCCCGACCCGAGCGGCCCGGCCACCGGTGGCCTGCGCCACCAGGCCGAGCGGTACGTCGCCGAGGCGGTGGCCGAGGCCGCGGCGGTGGCCCCGGACCTGCCGGTCACCGGCGCGGTGGTCGACGGCGCGGCCGTCCGGGTGCTGCTCGACGAGGCCTGCCACGGCGCGCTGCTGGTGCTCGGCAACCGAGGGCTCGGCGGCTTCGCCGGCCTGCTGATCGGCTCGGTGACCGTGCAGGTGTCCACCCGCGCCCAGTGCCCGGTGCTGGTCGTCCGCGGCGAGCCGCGCGCCACCGGCCCGGTGGTGGTCGGGGTGGACGGCTCCGAGTCCTCCGCCGCGGCGCTCGGGTGGGCGGTCGAGGCGGCGGCCCGACGCGGCGCCCCGCTGGTCGCGGTGCACGCCTGGCTCTACCCGACGCCGGTCACCCCGGGCGACGTGCTGCCGCTCGGCCACGACCTGGACGCGCTGGCGGCGGGCGGGCAGCGGCTGCTGGCCGAGTCCGTCGACGGACTCGCCGCGCGCCACCCCGACGTGCCGGTGCAGCAGCGGCTGGTCCGCGGCTCCCCCGCCGGGGCCCTGGTCGAGGCGTCCCGGACGGCCCAGCTCGTGGTCGTCGGTGCCCGCGGCCGGGGGCCCCTCGCCGGGCTGCTGCTCGGTTCGGTCAGCCACGCCGTGCTGCACCACGCGCACTGCCCGGTGGCGGTCGTGCCGCACTCCGGACCCGACGCGCGGCCCTGAGCCGCGTCGCGGCGGCACCGCCGCCGGGG
This sequence comes from Micromonospora sp. NPDC050495, assembly GCF_040655175.1. Taxonomy (NCBI): domain Bacteria; kingdom Bacillati; phylum Actinomycetota; class Actinomycetes; order Micromonosporales; family Micromonosporaceae; genus Micromonospora; species Micromonospora sp. NPDC050495. The sequence continues at coordinate 10,212 of NZ_JBFAJK010000017.1, forward strand.
GCGTGTGAGCGGGCGCGGAACGGGTAGACCGCCGCGCCGTGCGCGCCCCACCGGGCTTCGCGGTACCGGTGCCACCACCACGCGGGGGATCGATGTCGGACGCGCCAGCGCAGCCGGACCCACCGACGGAGATCGTCGAGCTGCGGGTGCACGGGGTCTCCGGCGCCGGCGCGGAGCAGGTGCTGGACCGGCCGCACGTGCGGCAGGTCGCCGGGGACCGCAGCGGCGGCTTCTACCGCCCCCGCCCCGGCTACCCGGACACCCGGGGCGCGGGCGGGGTGATCCTGGAGGCGTACCGGTGGCGGGACCTGCCGTCGGGCACGGCGGTACGCACCCTGTCGCTGGTGTTCCTGCTGCCGTTCATGCTCTGCAACATGGCGATCTGGATGCGCCCGGCCAGCGGCACCGCCTCCACCGCCGTGGTGAAGGGCCTGTGCCGGGTGCTCGCGCTGACCCTCACGGCGCTGTACGTGCTCACCGTGGCGGAGGTGGCGCTGGACCTGGTCGCCTGGCGGTGCATGGGCACGCCCCGGTGCGTGGCCGGCCGGAGCTGGGTGTCCTGGCTGGGCGGCCGGCCGGTGGGGTTGCGGCTGGCGCTGATGTCGCTGGTGCCGGTCGCGGCGGTCGCGCTGGTCTGGCGGCTGGGCACCCGGCCGGGCTGGACATTTTCGGAGTTCCGCGGCACGTTGACCACCTCCGGCGAGCACCAGCTCACCGCAGTCGGCCAGTGGGACGCCGCGCCGATCGTGGCCCGGCTGCGCGCGGTGCACGTGGCCGCCGCCCTGGCCACCCTGGACGCGGTGCTGCTGGCCGCCCGGATCGCCGGCCCGGCGGCGGTGCCCTGGGCGCTGCCGCTGGCCGGGCTCACCGGACTGCTCCTGGCCGCCTGTGTCGGGCTGGTCTGCGCGTACCCGCTGATGGACCGGACCGAGCCGAGCCGGCTCCTGGACCGGGGCGTACGCGGCCTGCGGGTGGCGGCGCTGGCGCTCACCGGGGTGGTGCTGGTCGCGGTGGCCGTCGAGCCGGCGCCCTGGCGGGCCGCGACCGGTCTGCCCGCGTACCCGACGATCCTGGGTCTGTTCTTCCTGAGCCAGACCGTCCTGCTCGTGGTGCTCGCCGGGGCGGTGTGGTGGGCCCGGGGGCGGGCGCCCGGCGGCAACCGGTTGCGGGCGCTCGGCGCCCCGGTCATGGGCGCGGTCGCGACCGGGCTCGCGGTCGCCTTCTCCGGCGAGGCGGTCTACCGGGTGGCGGACCTGCTGGACCGGGGCGCGCAGGCCGCCGAGCGGCTGTCCAGCAGCCCGCCGCTGGCCTTCAAGTGGGCGATCTTCGGGTTCTTCCTGGCGGTGGCGGTGGCCGCGGTGGCCGCCGCGGTGGTGGCGGTGGCGTCCGGGCCGGCCCGCCGGCGCGCCGCGCGGGAGATCGTCGACCGCGACTTCCCCGCCGCGCCGCCCGAGTCGGACCTGCGCCGGCAGCAGGTGCGCAGGATGATCGCCCGGGCCCGGTTCACCGAGTGGCTGACGCCGCTCGCCCTCATCTACGCGGCGCTGGCCGGGGTCGGCATGGCCACCAGCACCCTCGGCATGGTCCGCGAGTATCCCAGCGACCTGATCGAGCGCTGGACCCCGATCCCCGGGGACCTGGTCAACTTCAGCCTGCTCCTCGGCAGTTACGTCATCGCCGCCGTGGTCCTCGGCCTGATCATCGGCGGTCTCTTCGCGTACCGGACGCCGGAGTTCCGCCGCTTCGTCGGCGTGCTGTGGGACGTGGGCACCTTCTGGCCGCGCGCCGCGCACCCGTTCGCGCCGCCCTGCTACGCGGAGCGGGCCGTGCCGGAGCTCAGCCGCCGGATCAGCTACCTGACCGGGCAGGGCCACGGGGTGCTGCTGACCGGGCACAGCCACGGCTCGATGCTGCTCGCCGCGGCCGTGCTGCAACTACCGCCGGCGGCCGCCGACCGGGTGGCCCTGCTGACCTACGGCGCTCCGATCCGCCGGCTGTACGCGCGCTGGTTCCCCGCGTACGTGCACGACGAGGTGCTCGGCGAGCTGGGGCGGCGGGTCGGCTGGCGCTGGCTCAACCTGTGGCGGGACACCGACGCGATCGGCGGCTGGGTCTTCTCGCCGCACCGGCCCGGCGAGCCGGCCACGGTGACCGGGCCGGCGGCGACGGTGGACCGGCGGCTGCGGGACCCGACCGGGGTGGTGGTGCCGCCCAACGACACGGTGCCGCCGCCGATCGTCGGGCACTGGCCCAGCGAGTACGACCCGCGCTTCGCCGCCGCCGTCCGCGACCTGGCCGGCCGCCTGCGGGACCGCCCGGCCACACCGCGCTGAACCGCCCGGCCGCACCCCGCTGAACCGGCGCGGCAGCGGATCGGCCGGCGGCGCGGGGTGGCCCGGCGGGCGGCGCTGCGCCGGTCGCCGGGCGGGTCAGATCTGGTGCCGGTCGTCGGCGGGCAGGCCGGGCGAGGCGGGCGGTTCGGCGGACTGGCCGGGCGGGTCGAGCTGCGCGACGTGGGTCGGGTCCAGCACCCGGGAGAGGAAGGAGCGGGTGCGCTCGTGCCGGGGCGCGCCGAGCACCTCGCGCGGCGGCCCCTGCTCGACCACCACGCCGCCGTCCATGAACACCACCCGGTCGGCGACGTCGCGGGCGAACGCCATCTCGTGGGTGACCACCATCATGGTCATGCCCTCCTCGGCGAGCTGGCGCATGACGGTGAGGACGTCACCGACCAGTTCCGGGTCGAGCGCGGAGGTCGGCTCGTCGAAGAGCATCAGCTTCGGGTCCATGGACAGTGACCGGGCGATCGCCGCCCGCTGCTGCTGGCCGCCGGAGAGCTGCGCCGGGTACGCGCCGGCCTTGTCGGTGAGGCCGACCCGCGCCAGGTTGGCCCGGGCGACCCGTTCGGCCTCGGCCCGGCCGCGGCGCAGCACCCGGCGCTGGGCGATGGTGAGGTTGGCCAGCACGGTCAGGTGCGGGAAGAGGTTGAACGACTGGAAGACCATGCCGATGCCGCGCCGGACCGCGTCGATCTCGACGTCCGGGTCGGTCATCTCGGTCCCGTCGACCCAGATCTTGCCGGCGGTCGGCTCCTCGAGGAGGTTGACGCAGCGCAGCAGGGTCGACTTGCCGGAGCCGGAGGGCCCGATCACGCAGACCACCTCGCCGTGGCCGACCTCGAAGTCGATGCCCTTGAGCACCTCGAGTGGACCGAAGGACTTGTGCAGGTCGCGGATCTCGACGGCGGGCCGGGACGGGGAAGTCGTCATCAGGGTCACCGAGCCTTGGCGTAGCGGAGTTCGAGGCGTCGTACCACCTGGGACAGGGGCAGGGTGATGATCAGGTAGGTGAGGCCGGCCACCAGCAGCGGGGTGGCGTTCACCCGGTCGTTCAGGGTGTCCCGGCCGAACTTGGTGACCTCGATGGTCTGCGCCGTGACGCCGAGCACGTAGGCCAGCGACGAGTCCTTGGTGAGCAGGATGAGCTCGTTGGTCAGCGGCGGGATCACGATCCGGAACGCCTGCGGGATGACGATGGTCCGCATCGCGGTGAAGTGCGACATGCCCAGGGTGCGGGCCGCCTCCATCTGTCCCTTCGGCACGGCCTGGATGCCGGCCCGGATGGTCTCGGCCATGTAGGCGGCGGCGGTCAGGCCGAGACCGATCGAGATGGACCCGAACACCCCGCCGGGGATCTCCCGCTCCGGGAAGGCGATCGGGATGCCGTAGCCGACCAGGAAGAGCACCAGCAGCGCGGGCAGGCCCCGGAACAGTTCGATGTACGCGGTGGCCACCCAGCGGTACGGCGCGACCCGGGACAGCCGCATGAGCGCCAGGATGGTGCCGAAGACCAGGCCGAAGGCGAACGCGCCCAGGGTGTAGAGGATGGTGTTGCGCAGCGCGACGGTGATCACCGTCGGGAACATCGACTCGATGATGTCGACGCGGAAGAAGGCCTCCCGCAGCCGGCCCCAGTCCGCGGCGAGGAGCACCACGGCGATGACCGCGACGAAGGCCAGGTACTGGAGCCAGAGGGACAGCCGTTCTCGCTGGCGACGGCGCAGCTTCACGGTTCGACGCTCCTTGACTGTGCGGGGTTGACGGCGCGGAGGGCGCGCCCACCGGGGCGCGCCCTCCGGAAACCGATCAGGCGTTCGGCTTCTTGCCGATCCACTTGGCGTAGATCGTGTCGTACGTGCCGTCCTGCTTGGCCTTGGCCAGCGCGTCGTTGATCTTCTTGAGCAGCTCCGGGTTGCCGTCCTTCTTCACCGAGAAGCCGTACTGCTCGCCGGTGTCGAACTCGGCCGCGACCTCGAAGCCGCCCTGGTGCTCCTTGATGTACTCGGTCCAGACCGGCAGGTCGTTGATGGCCCCCTCGATCTGCCCGTTGGCGAGGGCCTGCTGCTCGGCGGCGAGGTCCTCGAACTCGACGAGCTGCAGGCCCTTCTCGTCGGCGTACTTCTTGGCGTAGTCGCGGCCGGTGGTCGCGGCCTGGACGCCGAGCTTCTTGCCCTTGAGGTCGTCCAGCGACTTGTACGGCTTGCCGGTCTTGACCAGCAGCGCCTGGGTGGCGTCGAAGTAGGGGGCGGAGAAGTCCATGACCTTCTTCCGCTCCTCGGTGATGGTCATGCCGGCCGCGGCCGCGTCGCACTTGCCGGCGTTGAGGTCCTGGCCGGACTTGATGCCCTCGAACGGGGTGTCGATGATCGTCTGCTCGACGCCCAGGTCCTTGGCGACCAGGTCCATGAGGTCGACGTCGAAGCCGATCACCTTGCCGGCGGCGTCCTTGGACTGGAACGGCGCGTACGGCAGGTGGGTGCAGACGGTGAGCTTGCCCTTCTCGACGAGCTTGACCCCGTCGGCCTGGACCTCGCCCTGCTCCTTCTTGGCGCATCCCGCGCTCACCGCGAGGGCGGCGATCGCCACGACGAGGCCAGTCCTGCGGACTGCGCTACGGACCTTCACGGCAGTGTCCCTCCGTTTGACCCCGGCGAACGCGCAGCCAGGGCTGGTGCAAATGACGGCGTTGCCGGGGGACGCTACCCGATCGGCGGGGCCACTCCAAGATCAGGAGTAAGGACCGCAGCCAAGCTGTGACCGATTCCCCGCGCGGAACCCGGCAGGCGACGCCGAACGGGACGCGGGCCCGCCTTGCCAGCAAGCTATGAACGATGGTTCACTTCTTGCGTGCCGTACCGCAGCACCGAGCGGGTGAAGGCCCGGCTGAGCGCCTCCCGCGAGCGGATCATCACCGCCGCGCTCGAGATCATGGCCGGGCACGGCTACGCCGGCTGCTCGGTCGCCGCCGTCGCGGAGCGGGCCGGGGTCGCCACCGGCAGCGTCTACCGCCACTTCCCCACCAAGGCCGAGCTGTTCGCCGAGGTGTTCCGCACCGCGTCCGGGCGCGAGGTGGCCGCCGTGGCCCGCGCCGCCGCGCCGCTGGGCAGCGCCGCCGCCCAGGTGGCCGCCGTGGCCGAGACGTTCTGCGGCCGCGCGCTGCGCGCACCCCGCCTGGCGTACGCCCTGCTGGCCGAGCCGGTCGACCCGGCGGTCGACGCCGAGCGGCTGGTCTTCCGCCGCGCGTACGCCGACCTGATCGCCGGCTACGTCACGGCCGGGGTGGGCCGGGGCGAGCTGCCCCCGCAGGACCCGGAGCTGACCGCGACCGCCCTGGTCGGCGCCCTGGCCGAGGCCATGGTCGGCCCCCTCGCCGCCGGGGTCGCCGGCCCCGACACCATCCCCGACCTGGTCACCTTCATCCACCGCGCGCTGGGAGTAACGCCGTGACGACACACGAGGTCCGCAACCAGGTTCCCCCGCTGGTCGGCTACGACGCGGCCGACGACCCGGCGCTGCTCAGCGGGCTGGACCGCGAGGGCGCCGGCTGGGCCGCCGGCGAGCTGCACGAGCTGGGCCGGCTCGGCGGCGGCGAGGAGGCGATCGAGCAGGGGCGGCTGGCCAACGAGCACCCGCCGGTGCTGCGTACCCACGACCGCTACGGCCACCGCATCGACGAGGTCGAGTTCCACCCGGCCTGGCACGAGCTGATGCGTACCGCGGTCGGGCACGGCCTGCACGCCGCGCCCTGGTCCGACGACCGGCCCGGCGCGCACGTGGCCCGCGCGGCCAAGTTCTACGTCTGGCGTCCCGACGCCGGGCACGGCTGCCCGATCTCGATGACCTACGCGGCCGTGCCCGCGCTGCGGCACGCCCCGGACCTGGCTGCCCGCTACGAACCGCTGCTGACCGCCACGACGTACGACTTCGGGCTGCGCGCGCCGCTGGGCAAGCGGGGCCTGCTGGCCGGCATGTCGATGACGGAGAAGCAGGGCGGCTCGGACGTCCGCGCCAACAGCACCACCGCCCACCCCGAGCCGGACGGCAGCTACCGGCTGGTCGGGCACAAGTGGTTCACCTCGGCGCCGATGTGCGACGTCTTCCTGACCCTGGCCCAGGCGCCGGGCGGGCTCACCTGCTTCCTCGTCCCGCGGGTGCTGCCCGACGGCACCCGCAACCCGATGCGGCTGATGCGGCTGAAGGACAAGCTCGGCAACCGGTCCAACGCCTCCGCCGAGGTCGAGTACGAGCACGCGGTCGCCTGGCGGGTCGGGGACGAGGGTCGGGGCGTCCGCACCATCATCGACATGGTCAACCTGACCCGGCTGGACTGCGTGATCGGCGCGGCGGCCGGGATGCGGCAGGGCGTGATCACCGCCGTCCACCACGCCGCCCACCGGCAGGCCTTCGGCCGCTACCTGGCCGACCAGCCGCTGATGCGCAACGTCCTCGCCGACCTCGCGGTCGAGTCCGAGGCCGCCACCGTGCTGATGATGCGGCTCGCCGGCGCCACCGACCGGTCGGCGCGCGGGGACGCCGGGGAGACCGCGTTCAAGCGGCTCGCCCTCGCCGTCGGCAAGTACTGGGTCTGCAAGCGCTGGCCGGGGCACGCCGCCGAGGCCCTCGAATGCCTGGGCGGCAACGGCTACGTCGAGGAGTCGGGCCTGCCCCGGCTGTTCCGCGAGTCACCGCTCAACTCGATCTGGGAGGGCTCGGGCAACGTGGCGGCGCTGGACGTGCTGCGCGCCCTGGCCCGGGAGCCCGAGGTGATGGCGGCGTTCGAGACCGAGGTGAGCGCCGCGGAAGGCGCCGACCGGCGGCTCGACGCCGCGCTGCGCCAGTTGCGGGCCGAGCTGGCCGACCAGGCCGACCTCGAACTGCGCGCCCGCCGGGTCGTCGAACGGCTGGCCCTGGTCCTGCAGGGCGCCCTGCTGGTCCGGTACGGGCACCCGGCCGTCGCCGATGCCTTCTGCGCCTCGCGGCTCGGCGGCGACCACGGCCAGGCCTTCGGCACCCTGCCGGCCGCCGTGGACTTCGCCGCGATCATCGCCCGGGCCACGCCCAAGCTCGGCTGAGCCCGCCCGCCTTCGGCCGCCCTCCCCCACGGAGGGCGGCCGTCGCTGCCTATAGCTGTCCTAGTACTAGATCTGATAAAGTACTAGTCATGTTTGAGAGAAGCGAGAGCGACGCCGCCCTGCTCGGTGACGCCTTCGCCGCCGACCTGCTCCGCGGCCACACCGACACGATCGTGTTGGGGATCCTGCGCCGCGGCGACAGCTACGGGTTCGAGATCTTCAAGACGGTCCGCGAGGCGACCGGCGGGGCGTACGAGATCAAGGAAGCGACGCTGTACGCGAGCTACCGGCGCCTGGCCAAGGACGGGCTCGTCGAGGCCTACTGGGGTGACGAGACCCAGGGCGGCCGGCGGAAGTACTACCGGATCACCGACGCCGGCCACGCCGTCTACCGGCGCAGCGTCGCGGCCTGGGTGGTCACCCGCGACCTCATCGACTCGCTGCTCGACCTCGGCGATCAACCCACGTCCCGGCAACGGACCACCGGAAAGGCATCGTCATGACCACCTCGGACGGCACCACCCGCAGCGCCGCGACCGACCTCCACCGCCTCCTCGACCAGGCCTTCGCGGACGTCGAGATGACCCCCGAGGTCCAGGACCTGAAGGAGGAGATCCGGGCGAACCTGGTGGCCCGGGTGGCCGACCTCGAACGGGCCGGCCTCTCCCCCGCCGCCGCCGTGCAGCGCGCGACGGCCGAGTTGGGCGACGTCCGGTCGCTGGTCGACGAGATGGCGTCGGCGCCCGACTCGCCGGCCTCCGCGTGGGCCCGGCTCCGGGTCCGGCCCAAGCCCGGATTCCTGGTCCGCACCGTCGTCCTCGCCGCCATCGCGGTCGCCGCGCTCGCCGTGCTCGTGCTGGCCGCGCTCGACGTCGCGGTGCCCGACCCGGCGTGGCTGGCCGCGATCGCCGCCGTCGCGCTGCCCGCCGGCCTGATCGTGGCCGACGCGCTGCGGCAGGAGACCACCATGAGCTACCCGATGCCCGGCCGCCGCGCCGCCGGTTACGGTGCCGCCACGACGGTCGCCCTCGCCGGCGCCGGCGCCGCCTGGCGCTACCTGACCGGGGCGGAGCTGCCCTGGCTGATCGGCGGCGTGCTCGCCGTCGTGGCCGCGGCCGTCGCGTTCACCTACCTCGGCGCCACCCAGACCAACCGGCACAAGCCGTGGGTACGCCACCACCAGGCCGCCCACCAGGACGTCGGTGACCGCTTCACCACCGACCCGGCCGCCGCCGCCCGGTTCGGCATCTACACCCTCACCCTCTGGCTGGTCGCCATCGCGGCGTTCGTGGTGCTGGGCTTCACCGTCGGTTGGGCCTGGTCGTGGCTGGCCCTGGTCGGCGGCTTCGCGGCGATGATGCTCGTGCTGGCCCGCATGCTCTTCCCGCCCCGGGACTGACCGGCCCGCCGGGAGCCGGGGCTCAGGCCGCGACGGCCCGGCCCATCTCGGCGAGGATCCCGGTGCCCTGGCCGACCTCGATCAGATAGCCGTCCGGATCCCGCAGGTAGCAGCGGATCTCGACGCCGTGGTCCTTCGGCTCGGTCAGGAACTCCCCACCCCGGGACCGCCACTGCTCGTACACCGCCCGGACGTCGGTGACCCGGATGTTCAACGCGCTGCTCAGCGTCGTCGAGTCCGCCGGCGCCTGGGCCCGGACGTCCGGCTTGTCGTCGGTCGGACCGCCCTCGGTGTTGAGCACCAGGTAGCTGTTGTGCAGGCGCAGGATCGCCGGCCGGCGGTCCCGCACCACGGTGGCGCCCAGCACCCGCCGGTAGAACTCCCGGGACCGGTCCACGTCCCGCACGATCAGCAGATGCGTGAGCACCAGCCCCGCCTCGGGCTGGAAGTAGTCCGGTGCCTCGCTCGCCATCCCGCCTCCCCGGTCCGGCCGGGTGCCTACCCGCTCCGGCCGGCGGCACACCCCTGCCCGGTACGCCCGCCAGCCGGGTGCCCCGGCTCCGCCCCGGATTGGCCCGCATGGCCGGTGCCGGGCCGGGTACGCCACGGCCGGGATCGCGGGCCGGGAGCGGAGGTGGGGCGTGGGGCGCTACGACGACGAAATGATTGGGCCGGCCGCGCCGCCGGCCGACCGGGACGTACCGCCGGACCGAGGGCCGTGATGCGGCGCACCGTCAGCGTGCCACCGGAGATCACCGGCGGGGAGGCCGTCGGGCTGGCCGACGCGGTGTGGGACAACGCGCGGCGCGACCCGGACGCGGTGCAGTTCCGCCGCCCGGACCCGGACGCCCGGACCTGGCCGCACCCCGCCGCCGACCCGTCGGTGGTGACCTGCGGGCAGTTCCGCGACGACGTGCTCGCGGTGGCCCGCGGGCTGCTGGCCGCGGGCGTGGAGCCGGGGGCGCGGGTGGCGTTGATGAGCCGCACCCGCTACGAGTGGACCCTGGTCGACTACGCGCTCTGGGCGGTCGGCGCGGTGACCGTCCCGGTGTACGACACGTCCAGCGCCGAGCAGTTGGCCTGGATCCTCGCCGACTCGGGCGCGGTGGGGTGCGTGGTGGAGACGGCCGAGCACGCGGCGCTGCTGGCCGGCGTCCGCGACCGGTTGCCGGAGCTGCGCGAGGTGTGGCGGATCGACTCCGGTGACCTGGTCCGGCTGGCGGAGCGGGGCCGGGCCGTCGACGACGGGGCCGTGGAACGCCGGCGGGCCGCGGTGTCGGGCGCGGACCCGGCGACGATCGTCTACACCAGCGGGACCACCGGGCGGCCGAAGGGCTGCGTGCTGACGCACCGGAACATCCACCTCGACGTGGCCAACGCGGTCGCCGCGCTGCCCGAACTGTTCAACCAGAAGGCGTCGACGGTCCTCTTCCTGCCGCTGGCGCACGCGTTCGCCCGGATGGTCCAGGTGGGGATGGTGCGGACCCGGGCGACGATGGTGCACAGCCCGAACCCGCGCGGCGTGCTCCAGCAGCTGCGCCGGTACCGGCCGACGTTCGTCCTCGCGGTGCCGCGGGTGTTCGAGAAGGCGTACACCGGGGCGCGGCAGCGGGCCGCCGACCGGCATCTGGGGTGGCTGTTCGCCGCCGCGGACCGGGTGGCGGCGCGGTACAGCCGGTCGCTCGACACGCCGTCCGGGCCCGGAACCGGCCTCCGGCTGCTGCGGGGCCTGATGGACCTGCTGGTCTACCGGAAGCTGCGGGCGGGGTTCGGCGGACGCTGCCGGGTCGCCGTCGTCGGTGGGGCGCCCCTCGGTGAGCGGCTCGGGCACTTCTTCCGGGGCGCCGGCCTCACCGCCCTCGAAGGCTACGGACTGACGGAGACCTCCCCGGCGCTGGCGGCGAACCGGCCCTCGGCCATGCGGATCGGCACCGTCGGCCGGCCGCTGCCCGGTGTGCAGGTGGCCATCGCCGACGACGGGGAGATCCTGGTCCGCAGCGACGTCGTCTTCCGGGGCTACTGGAACAACCCGGCCGCGACCAGCGAGACGTTCACCGCCGACGGCTGGTTCCGCACCGGCGACGTGGGCAGCCTCGACGACGACGGCTATCTGCGGATCACCGGACGCACCAAGGAGATCCTGGTGACCGCGGAGGGCAAGAACATCGCTCCCGCCCCGATCGAGGACCAGGTCCGCGCGCACCCGCTGGTCAGCCAGTCCATGCTGACCGGCAACGGCCGGCCGTACGTGGGCGCGCTGGTCACCATCGACCCGCAGGCGTTGACCCGGTGGGGCGACGCGCACGGCCGCCCGCACGCGTCGGTGGCGGAGTTGCGCGAGGACCCCGCCCTGCGCGGCGAGGTCCAGCACGCGATCGACCAGGCGAACCGGTCCGTCTCGCACGCCGAGGCGATCAAGGCCTTCCGGATCCTGCCCGACGACTTCACCGAGGCCAACGGTGAACTCACCCCGACGTTGAAGGTCAGACGCGAGGCGGTGCAGCAGCAGCGCGCCGCGGACATCGAGGCCCTCTACGGCGGCCGCTGACGCACTCCCCCACTCGCCGGAGCACGGCCGGCCGCGGGCCTACGCGATCGCGTGCGCGCAGCGCATCGGCTCGTCGGGTGCGGCTCGGCCGTGGGTGCGTCGCAGGTGCGCCTCGCCCCAGACCCGGACGCCTTCCACCACGGGCAGAACCGTGCTGCCGTAGGGAGTGAGCCGGTAGATGATCGGTGCCGGGACGGGTCCGGTCACGATGCGCTCGACGAGCCCGTCAGCCTCGAGTTCGCGTAGCTGCTCGGCCAGCACTTTCGGCGTGATCGGCGCGACCAGACGGCGGAGGCCGGCGAAGTGGCACTCGCCGTGGGCCAGCCAGTACACCAGCGTCAGCTTCCACTTCCCACCGATCGCGGCGAACGCGGCGGCCATCGGGCAGCCGGGTAGCGGATTGGGGCGCGCCGGCGAGGGGTTACCCGCAGGTGCCTTCTTGTCCATGGGCGTACTCCGCTCAGATAGTCGGACCATGAACCTCCACGCCAAGATCACCAGGCCGTACCGGCGGGTCCTGATCCCGTGCCTGTCACTTCTCATGCTGGCCGCGACGGCGGCGTCGGGCGGCGCGGCGGCGGCTCCCCTCAGGGCTTCGGCGGCTGTCGAGGATGGGCAACGTGACTTCGACTGGGAGATCGGTGCCTGGCATACCACGGTGCGGGTGCTCGCCGATCCGCTCTCCGGATCCGCGGATGAATGGCTCCATTTCGAGGGTACGAGCGTCGTGCGTCGGCTGCTGGACCGGCGTGCGAATGTCGTCGAACTTACGGTCTCGGGGCCGGACGGACGAATCGAGGGCCTGAACCTGCGGCTCTATGAGCCCCAGGCAGGGCGCTGGAGCCTGACCTTCGTGAACCTCCGCGACGGACTGCTCACCCCGTCCGTGTACGGCCGGTTCCACGACGCGGTGGGCGAGTTCTACGGCGACGACCAACTCGGGGGACGCGCGATAAAGGTGCGCTTCCTCATCTTCCGGCAGGGCCCGGACCGGGCGAGGTTCGAACAGGCCTTCTCGGACGACGGCGGAGTGACGTGGGAGACGAACTGGATCGCCGTGGACACCCGCATTGACAACGGCAGCTGAGCTTTCCCCATGACCTCGGCGGCCCCGAGTGCCCGGAGTCGACGTCGGTGCCGGTCACACCCCACCGGTGCGCGCGGCGGCCAGCACGTCCCGCAGCGGGGTCGGGGCGCGGCCGGTCAGCTCGGCCACCGCGCCGGAGGTCGCCGCCCAGCGGCCCTGCCGGACGGACTCGAACATGCTGGCGTACGCGTAGGTCCACCACGGCTGCTCGCCGTGCCGCAGCAGCGCGGCGGCGAAGTCGGCCGGCGTGGCGTCGGCGTACCGGTGTCCGGCCGCCGCGACGACCGCCTCGACGGGAAGGCTCTCCGGCCCGGTCACGTCGTGGTGGCCGTTGGTGGGTCCGCGCAGCGCCAGCGCGGCCAGACAACCCGCCACGTCGTCCCGCGCGACCAGGGCGACCCGGCCGGCCCCGGCCGGGAGCGCCACCGTCCCGCCGTGGCTCGCGCCGACCTGCCGGATCAGGCCGACGAAGAACTCGGTGAACAGGCCGGCGCGGGCGATCGAGTACGGCAGGCCGGAGGCGCGCAGCAGCCGCTCGGTGTGCCCGTTGGTGTGCGCGTAGCAGAACGGCGAGTCCACGTCCGCGTCCACGCCGCTGAGCAGCACCACGTGTCGGACGCCGGACGCTTCCGCCGCGTCCAGCACGTGCTGGTGGTGGACGATCACCCGGGCGGCCTCGCCGTCGCTGGAGACGAACACCAGGGTGTCGACCCCGGCCAACGCGGCCCGCAGCGCGGCCGGGTCGTCGTACGGGGCGGTACGGCTCGACAGCGCGACGACGTCGTGCGGCCCCTCGGCGGCAAGCCTCCGCGCCACCTGTCCGCCGACCCGGCCGGTGCCGCCGGTGACCGCGATCCTCAGGCCGCCCACGTGAACCCGTCCGGGTCGGTGAAGGGGCCGGCGTCGCTGCCGATGACGAGCCGGTGCGAGCCGGTGCCGTCCGGGGAGACGCCGGCGTCCTTGGCGGCGGCGCGCCGCCCGTAGAGCGCCAGCTTGACCGACGAGGCCGGGGTGGCGAACTCGACGTACTTACTGCCGAAGCTCTTCGCCACGGCCAGCCCGCGCTCGACGTAGAACTGCCGGCTCGCCTTCACGTCCGCCACGCCGAGCAGCAGCACGATGTCGTCGATCCGCCGACTGGCGGGGCCGGTGTCCTTCTTCGCCGACGTGGCGACCTTCCAGATCGTCCCGTCCGGGGCCTGCACGACGCCGCCGTACCCCCAGAAGCTCTTCTTTGCCCGCTTCAGCTCGGTGGCCCCGCCGGCGAGGGCGGCGCCGACGAGGGTGTCGACGGTGCTGGGCTGGGACACCACGAGGGAGAGCACGAAGCCGCGGAAGCCGGACGTGGGCGCCTCCGTGGCGCGTACCCGCACGTGGTCGGCCAGGCCGAAGTCGGTGTAGAAGGCGGTGGCGCCGGCGGGGTCGGTGACGTCGAGGGTGAGGGACTCGATGGAGGTCATGGCGATCACGCTAGGCGCGGCCGTGCCGCCGGTGCTTCTCGATTCCTGACCGGTCCGGCCGACCGGCCGGCGGCACCCGTCCCGGCGCGTGGGCGGCGCCGGCGGGACCGCTCGGCGGGCGCGTGAGCCGCCGGGCCGACCTATTCCGCCATCCGGGCCGACACGGCGATGACCAGCACGAGGGGCGCGAGCAACAGCACCGGCGACCAGGCGGGCAACTGCCGGGCCAGCAGCGAGCCGACCACCGCGCCGGTGATCAGGGCCAGCAGGACGTGGGCCTTGGGCCGCAGGTGGTGCCACGGGCGGCGGGCGGCCACCCCGGCGATCAGGCTGGTGAGCGTGCCGGTCAGGTACGTGGAGGACAGGCCCGGCACGCCGAAGCGCTGGATGGCGCTGCTCTGCACGCCCAGCGCCGCCGCCGACAGCATCAGCAGCCCGAGGTCGACCGGTGGCGACCGGTTGGGCAGGGTGACCACCCAGACGACGAGGAAGACGACGAACACCAGCAGTTCCAGGACCAGCGTGTGGGTGACCCGGCGGGGCCAGACCGGGTCGTCCGGCTGCGCCGGGCCGGCCAGGCGGGCGCCCGCGAGGACTCCGGCGATGAAGCTGAGGATGGCGCAGCCCGAGGTGAGGGCGAGGTCGGCGTCGCCGCGGCCCGCGGAGAGCCCGAGCAGGACCATGTTGCCCGTCATGACGCTGGAGAAGGCCCCGCCGAGGGCCAGGAAACCGATGGCGTCGGCGCTCCCGGTCAGGAAGGTGAGCACGACGACGAGGGCCTGCCGCCGGCGGGCGAGGTCCGGGCTCCCCGGCGGTGCGGCGCGCAAGCGGCTGACGGATGGCGCTGTTTTCGGCACGGTCGGCTGTCCTCCGCAAATTGTTCTTCGTATACGCTCTGCCTGGACGGTTCATGGAGAGGTGGTCAGGTTGGCTGATGACCTGCGAGGCAAGCTCGGCGCTCAGCACCTGCCGCTACGCGACCAGGTCCTCGCCGCCTTGCGGACCGCCATCATCGACGGCCACTACCTGCCCGGCGAACGGCTGACCGAGGATCGGCTCGCGGAGGACTTCGCGGTCTCCCGCAACCCGGTCCGGGAGGCGTTGCGCGTCGCCGAGGCGGAGGGTTTCGTGGTGATCCTGCCGCGTCGCGGCGCGGTGGTCGCCTCCCCGAGCACCGCGACCGTCGCGGACATGTTCGCCGTCCGCCAGCGCCTGGAGTCGCTGGCCGCCCGGCTGGCGGCCGAGCGGGCCACGGCGGCGGACGTGGCCGCCCTGCGGGGCCTGCTGGAGCAGGGCCGCGCGGCGACGCAGCGGCAGGACCTGGCCCGGGTCGCCGAGCTGAACAGCGCCCTGCACCTGCGGATCCTCGAGATCAGCGGCAACCCGTGGCTGTTGTCGATCGCCAAGGCGCTCTACCTCCATGTGCAGTGGGTCTTCCGGCTGGGCGCCGCGGAACGGGCACCACACTCGTGGGCCGAGCACATCCAACTGGTCGACGCCATCGAGTCCGGCGACGGTGACCGGGCCGAGCGGGCCGCGCAGGCCCACCTCGACGCCGCCTCCGCCGCCGCGTTTGAGAACGCCGAGGCCGGATACGGGGCCCGCTGAGGGTCAGCGGCCGCAGGCGTAGCCCTGCATGCCCCGCGGGTTCGCGCCGGCCGCCAGCACGCCGGTGCCCGGGTCGCGGGTCACCGCGCACAGGCGGCCCAGGGTCCACGCGCCGGACAGCCGCACCTCGTGCCCCCGGGCGCGCAGCGCCGCCAGCACCTCCTCGTCCAGCCGGTCCTCCGCCACGAGCACGCCGGGTTCGATGTCGCGCGGATAGAACGAGCCCGGCAGGCTGATGGTGTGCCACATCGGCGCGTCGATGGCCTCCTGCAGGTCCTGGCCGCCGACCAGGTGGCGCAGCAGGAACAGCAGTTGCCACTGGTCCTGCTGGTCGCCCCCGGGCGTGCCGAAGGCCAGGACGGGCTTCCCGTCGCGGTGCACCATGGTCGGGCTCAGCGTGGTACGCGGCCGGCGTCCCGGCGCCAGCGACGAGGCCAGCCCCTCCTCCAACCAGAACATCTGCAGCCGGCTGCCGAGGGGGAAGCCGAGGTCCGGAATGGTGGGCGAGCTCTGCAACCAGCCGCCGCTCGGGGTCGCCGAGATCATGTTGCCCCACCGGTCGACCACGTCGACGTGACAGGTGTCGCCCCGGGTCACCCCGTCCGACTGCACCGTCGGCTCGCCCGTCGTGGGGTCCGCCGGGTCGACCCGGCCGTCGCCGCCGCGCCGCACGTGCGCCGGGAGGCGCGGCTCGGCGCCCTCGGGGCGGCCCGGTCGCAACCGCGCCGACGCGCGTTCCCCGACGAGGCCGGCGCGCTCCCGCGCGTACTCGCCGGAAAGCAGCGCCTTCGCGGGCGCGGGCCCGTCGCCGTACCAGGCCTCCCGGTCGGCGAAGGCGAGTTTGAGGGCTTCGGCCTGGGCGTGGATCCCGGCCGCGGTGGACGGGTCGTACACCGCGGGGTCGTCGAGCGCGTCGAGGATCGCCAGGGTCTGCAACAGCACCGGGCCCTGCCCCCAGAAGCCGGTCTTCGCCACCGTGCAGCCGTGCCAGTCCAGGGTGGCCGGCTCCTCCCAGCTGGCCCGGAACCCGGCCAGGTCCGCGCCGGTGACCAGGCCGGCGTGCGGGCGTCCGCTGGAGTCCTGGAAGGGCTGCCGGCTGAACCGGTCGATCGCCTCGGCGACGAACCCCTCGGCCCAGGCGCGACGCGCGGCCTCGATCTGCGCCTCCCGGTCCGCGCCCGCCGCCCGGCCGGCGTCGACCAGTCGTCGCAGGGTCTGCGCGTACGCCCGGTTGGTGAACAGCTCCCCCGCCGCCGGCGGCCGGCCGCCGCGGAGCCAGAGCTGGGCGGAGGTCGGCCAGTGTTCGGCGAAGAGCGACCGCACGGCGGCCACGGTGTCGCCGACCCGGCCGACCAGCGGGTGGCCCGCGCCGGCGTAGCCGATCGCCGGCTCCAGCACCTCCTCCAGCGAGCAGGTGCCGTGGTCGCGCAGCAGCAGCAGCCAGGCGTCCACGGCGCCGGGGACGGCCGCGGCGAGCGGGCCGGAGCCGGGGATGAGGTCCATCCCGAGGGAGCGGAAGTGCGCGATGGTGGCGCCGGCGGGCGCCGGCCCCTGCCCGCAGAGCACCTTCGGGGTCGGGTCCTGCGCGGTGGCCACGATGGCCGGCACCTCACCGCCGGGCCCGTTCAGGTGCGGCTCGACGACGTGCAGGACGAACCCGGCGGTGACCGCGGCGTCGAAGGCGTTTCCACCGCGCTCGAGGATCCCCATCGCGGACTGGCTGGCCAGCCAGTGCGTCGAGGACACCATCCCGAAGGTTCCCTGCAGGGTCGGCCTGGTGGTGAACGTCATGACAACACCTCACTCTGGTCGGCGGCCCGGACGTCGGGCCGGGTGCCGTCGGGCTGGACCAGGTGGCAGGCGGCCATCCCGCCGCCGAACGCCACCTGGGCGGGCACCTCGGTGGCGCACCGGTCGAAGGCCAGCGTGCACCGGGTACGGAAGCGGCAGCCCGACGGCGGGTCCAGCGCGGACGGCAGGTCGTCGCCGAGCAGCACCGGTTGCCGCTGTCGCTGGCGCACCGGGTCGGCCACCGGCGCGGCCGCCAGCAGCGCCTGGGTGTACGGGTGGGCCGGGCGGGTGAAGATCCGCTCGCGCGGGCCCTGCTCCACCAGTTGGCCGAGGTACATGACGGCGATGTCGTCGGCCAGGTACTCGACCGCGGACAGGTCGTGGGTGATGAAGAGGCAGGCGAACCCGATGTCGCGTTGCAGGTCGGCGAGGAGGTTGAGCACCGAGGCCTGCACCGACACGTCGAGCGCGCTGGTCGGCTCGTCGGCGATGAGCAGCTTCGGCTCGGAGATCAGCGCGCGGGCGATGCTGACCCGCTGGCGTTGCCCGCCGGAGAGTTCGTGCGGATACCGGCGGGCGACCTCGGCCCGCAGCCCCACCCGGCCGAGTTCCTCGGCCACCCGGGCCGCCCGGTCGCGGCGGCTGATCCGCTTACCGGAGAGCCGCAGCGGCTCGGCCACGATCTCGCCGACCAGCATCCGCGGGTCCAGCGAGCCGGCGGGGTCCTGGAAGACGATCGACACGTCGTTGCGGTGCCGGCGCAGCTGCCGCCGGGTCAGCCCGGTGACGTCGGTGCCGGCGATGCGGACCGCACCGGCGGTGGGCTTCTCCAGCCGTACCACGCAGCGGCCCACGGTCGACTTGCCGGAGCCGCTCTCCCCCACCAGCGCGGTGACCCGGCCCTTGGGGATGGTGAGGGACACCCCATCCACGGCCCGTACCGGCCCGAAGTGCATCACCAGGTCCTCGAGTTCGAGGGCGTTCGGTTGCGGCGTCATCCGGTCGCCTCCTGGGGCTGCGTCCGCGGCGCCGGGCACGGATGCCAGCAGGCCGCGAGGTGGTCGGTCACCGCGGTGCCGACCGGGTCGAGCGGGGGCGCGGCCTGCCGGCACCGCTCGTCGGCGGCGGGGCAGCGATCCGCGAAGGTGCAGGCGTCGGGCTGGGCGGACAGCACCGGCACCAGGCCGGGGATCTCCTGCAGCCGCTCGGTGCCGGCGTGCTTGCCCGGCGTCGGCGAGGCCGCCAGCAGCCCGGCGGTGTACCGGTGCCGGGGCTGGGCGAACAGGTCGACGACCGGTGCCCGTTCCACCACCCGCCCGGCGTACATGACGACGACCCGGTCGGCGATGTCGGCGATCACGCCGAGGTCGTGGGTGATCACCAGGATGGTGGTGCCGAGCCGGTCCCGCAGGTCCCGCAGCACCTGCAGGATGCCGGCCTGGACCGTGACGTCCAGGGCGGTGGTGGGTTCGTCGGCGACCAGCACCTTCGGGCCGCAGGCCACCGCCATCGCGATCATCACGCGCTGGCGCATGCCGCCGGAGAGCTGGTGCGGGTAGTTGTCGACGCGGGTCGCGGCGGACGGGATGCCGACGAGCGACAGCAGCTCGACGGCGCGGGCCCGGGCCGCCTTTTTGGACATCCGCTCGTGGACCTGCAGCACCTCCCCGATCTGCCGGCCCACGGTGAGCACCGGGTTCAGCGAGGTCATCGGCTCCTGGAAGATGTACGCGATCTCCTTGCCGCGCACCCGGCGCAGCACCGACTCCCGGGCGCCGACCAGTTCGGCGCCCTCCAGCCGGACGGAGCCGGTGACCCGCGCGCTGTCCGGCAGCAGGCCGGCGATGCTCATCGCGGTGACGCTCTTGCCGCAGCCGGACTCGCCCACCATCCCGACGATCTCGCCGGAGGCGAGGTCCAGGCTGACCCGGTCCACCGCCGAGACCGTCCCGCTCTCGGTGCGGAACGAGACCGACAGGTCGCGTACCGCCAGGACGGGCGAACCGACCGCGGCGGCGGAGGCGGCCGCCCGTTCGACCGTGGTCATCGCCGGTCTCCCTTCGGGTCGAGGGCGTCCCGGAGGGCGTCGCCGAAGACGTTGAACGCCAGCGCCAGGCCCATGATGACGACGCCGGGCAGGACCGCGGCCCAGGGTGCCCGGGCGGCGAACTGCTGGGCGGTGGCCAGCATGGTGCCCAGGCTGGGCGCGGGGGGCTGGATGCCGAGGCCGAGGAAGGAGAGCACCGCCTCGCCCAGGATCGCGGCCGGGATCGCCACGGTGGCCTGCACCAGGATCACCGACGTCGCGTTCGGCAGGATGTGCCGGGCGAGCACCCACAGGTCGCTGGCCCCGTCCACCACGGCCGCGGCGACGAAGTCGAGCGACTTGAGCCGCAGGGTGTCCGAGCGGACCACCCGGATCACGCCGGGGATCTGGGCGATCCCGACGGCCACGGCCGCGTTGGTGAGGCTGGCGCCGCGGATGGCCGCCAACCCCACCGCCATGATCAGGAACGGGAAGGCGAGCAGCAGGTCGGTGAAGCGCGAGATCACCGCGTCCCAGGACCGGAAGTAGCCGGCGGCCAGGCCGAGCGGCACCCCGATGACCAGCGAGGTGGCCACCGCCAGGAACGCCACCTGCAGCGAGGCGCGTGCGCCCAGCATGATCCGGGACAGTACGTCCCGGCCCAGGTCGTCGGTGCCCAGCAGGTGCCCGGGGGTGCCCGGCGGGGAGAACGTGTGGGCGAAATCGGTCTGCTGGACCTCGTGCGGCGCGATCCACGGCGAGAGCAGGGCGACGACGGCCGCGAGCGCGAGCACCACGAAGCTCACCACGGCGAGCGGGTTGCGGCGCAGTCGCCGCAGGACCCGGGCGCGCCGGCTGATGCCGGCGGGAGCGGCGTCCGCCATCGGTACGCTGAGGACGGTCATGCCGGCTCCCCCGTCACCCGGATGCGCGGATCGATGACCGAGTAGAGCAGGTCCACCAGGAAATTGATCACGATGTACGCGGTGGCGGTGAGCAGGACGACCGCCTGGATCACCGGGTAGTCCCGCTGGAACACCGCGTCGATGGTCATCTTGCCGAAGCCGGGCAGCCCGAAGATCTGCTCGGTGACGACGGCGCCGGAGATCAGGCCACCGAGTTGCAGGCCGACGATCGTCACCACCACGATCAGGCTGTTGCGCAGGGCGTGCCGGGTGATGACGGCCCGGGGCCGCAGACCCTTCGCCTTCGCCGTCCGGACGTGGTCGGAGGAGAGCGCCTCCAGCATCGCCGACCGGGTCTGCCGCATGATGATGGCGGCGAGGCCGGTGCCGAGAATGACGGCCGGCAGGACGATGTGGTGCAGGTTGTCCACCGGGTCCTGGAGCAGGGGCACGAAGCCGGAGGCCGGGAAGAGCCCGGCCGCCACGGAGAGGTAGAGGATCGCCAGCAGTCCGAGCCAGAAGTGCGGCACCGACAGGCCGATCAGGGCCAGCCCGTTGGCCAGCCACTCGGCGGGGCGCCCGCGGCGGACCGCCGCGAGCACCCCGGCCCCGACGCCGAGCGCGGCGGCGAGGACGATCGCCAGCAGGGACAGTTCGACGGTGACGGGCAGGGCGGTGCCGAGCATCGAGGAGACCGGTATCCCGGTCCGGATCGACACCCCGAAGTCGCCCTGCACGACGCGCGCCACGTACTGCCCGAACTGGATCGGCAGCGGCTGGTCGAGCCCGTAGTGGTGCCGGATGGCCTCCAGCGCCTCCGGGGACCGGTCCTCGCCGGCGAGGGCGAGGGCCGGGTCCCCGGGCAGCGCCCGCACCCCGAGGAACACCACGACCGTCGACAGCAGCAGCGTCAACGCCGAGTGCCAGGCACGGGTGAGCAGATAGCGAGCCACGACATGACCTACTTGGTGAACCCGGCGAAGGCCGCCCGGATCACGCCGTCCGGGAAGACCTGCAGGCCTTGGATCTTCTGCGAGACGGCGGTCAGGTTCCGCTGCCGGTAGAGGTAGATCAGCGCGTCGTCCTGCTGGAGGATCGCCACCGCCTGCCCGTAGAGCTTCTTGCGCTCCTCGATGTCGTTGGACTGCCGGGCCTGGGTGAGCGCGGTGTCGAGCTGCGGGTTGCTGTAGCCGGAGACGTTCTGGCTGCCGCCGGTGCCGACGAAGTTGGTGATGTTGGCGTCCGGGTCGATCCGCCCGCTCCAGCCCAGTTGCAGCAGCTCGAAGTTGCCGCGGTCCTGCTCGTCGAGGAGCGAGGAGTACTCCACCGGGTTGATCTTCAGGTCGAACCCGCCGTCCTTGACCATGGCCTGCAACGCCTGCGCGAGGCGCAGCGAGTCGGGCGTGTTCGAGATGAGCATGGCCACCGGGTACGGCGTCTGCACGCCGGCCTCGGACAGCAACTGCTTGGCCTTGGCGGGATCGTGCGGGACGCACGTCTGCGCCTGCTCGGACGAGAACGGGCTGGCCGGCGAGATCGGTGAGCAGGCGGGGGCGAAGAGTCCGTTGAAGACGGCCTGGACCAGCGCCTTGCGGTCGAGGGCGTACTCGAAGGCCTGCCGGACCTTGGCGTTCTGCGCGATCGGCCGGTTGATCGGCTTCGGCGGGGTGCCGACGCCGTCGACGTTGCCGATGTTGAAGGTGAGCCCCTGGTAGCCCAGCGACTGGGACTGGAGCACGGTGAGCGAGGAGTCGCCGCGCAACGCGGCGTAGTCCTGGGTGGAGATGCTGTCGGCGACCTGCGCGTCGCCGGAGCGCAGGTTGGCCGCCCGGATGCTCGCGTCGCTGAGGATGTGCCAGGAGATGGCGTCGAAGTTGACCTTGCTGGCGTCGTAGAAGTTCGGGTCGCGGACCACGTCGATGGAGTTCTGCGGCACCCGCTTGGCGAACTTGAACGGGCCGACGCAGACCGGCGCGTTGGCGAAGTTGTCGCCGAGGCTCTGCAGCGCCTTCGGGCTCATGATCATGCCGGCCCGGTCCGCCAGCGCCCCGACCAGCGGCGCGAACGGCTGCTTCAGGTGGATCACGACGGTGTTGGCGTCGGGCGCGTCGACGGTTTCGATGGGACCGAGTTCGCTCTTGCGCGCGGAGCGGGCGTTGGTCAGGTGCCGTTGCAGGGTGGCCTTGACCGCGGCGGAGTCGAACGGCGTCCCGTCCGCGAACCGCGCGCCCTGGCGCAGCGGGATGGTGACCGTCCTGCCGTCGCTGCTGGTGCTCGGCAGGGCGGTGGCCAGCTGCGGTACGACCTGGGCCTGCTCGTTGACGTCGTAGAGCTTCTGGCAGATGGCCTGGAAGACGTAGCGCGAGTAGAGGCTGCGCGACAGCGTCGGGTCCAGCGCGTCGGGCTCCGCGGAGAGGGCGATGACCAGCTTGCCGCCCTTCTTCACGGCGGCCGGGTCGGCCGGCGTACCGAAGTTGTCCTGTCCTGCCGCCTGGTCCTCACCGGACTTGGCGCCGCCCTCGTCGTTCGACACCGGCGAGCACGCTACGACGGTGCAGGCGACGGCGAGCGCCGCCACAGCTGCCCGTAATGGGGAGAGCCTTCGCAGGCTCGGGTCACTGAGGTTCGTCATTGGGAGCTCCTCGAGTGGGCGATTCGGGGAGCGTATGTTGTATACGAACTGCTCCGCAAGACCTCCGGTCTGCGCCAGGACGAGCCCCAGCGGCCGACCACCCGGGCCAGGCGCCGCGCGGCGGGCAGGTTCGCGACGGTCCGGTCGAGGAAGGCGCGGACCTCGCCGGGGTCACGGGTCCGGCGTCCGAACCCGACCGGCCGGCAGCGGCGCTCGCGCACCTGTCAGGCGTGGAAATGTGGATTGCGTCGGCCCCAACACCGTCGCTACCGTGACGCCAGGTCATGAGTGCCAGCGCGAAGCCCCGGCTTGCTGGCCGGCAACCCTCCTACGCGGGTGGGGTGCTCCGGGTGAGGACCCGGCCCGGCACAGGGTGTGCCAGGCAAGTCGCGGACGGAGCACTCCCCTGCCATTCCCCACGAGACTGACCGCGCCGCTGCTCGACGGTGAACGTGTCCGGCTGGAGCCGCTGGAGCACCGGCACGCCGCGGACCTGGCCAGAGCGGCCGAGGAGGACCGGACCTCGTACCGCTTCACGTGGGTGCCCACCGCGGGCGAGGTGAGCGACTACATCGATGCTCAGCTGGCCCGGGCCGCGGCCGGGAGTTTGCTGCCGTACGCGCAGGTGGCCAAGGCGTCCGGACGCGCCGTTGGGGCGACCGCCTACTGGGATCCGCGGCTGTGGCCGGACCGCGACGAGTTGTGCGCGGTCGAGGTCGGTTTCACCTGGCTGGCCGCTTCGGCCCAGGGCAGCGGGCTGAACACCGAGGCCAAGTTCCTGCTGTTCGCCCACGCGTTCGAGCAGTGGCGGGTGGCCCGCGTCGACCTCAAGACCGACGCGCGCAACGCGCGCTCCCGCGCGGCGATCGAGGGGGTGGGCGCGCAGTTCGAGGGCGTGCTGCGCTGCTGGTCGCGGTCCTGGGCGCCGGGTGAGGAGGGCCTGCTCCGGGACTCCGCGATGTACTCCATCCTCGCCTCGGAATGGCCGGCCTGCCGGACCCGCCTGCACACCCGGCTCGCCGAAGGCCGGTGACCTCGGCCGATCCGCCGAACGCGCCAACGCGCCGGCGCTTCCGCGCACGCCTCGACGAGGTCCCGGATCCTCGTGACGCTCCGGTCGCGTCCCGTCCCGGCAGGAGGTCGCACGGCGCGACCTGACGGCCTACCGGCGTGCCGTCACGTCGACGGGACGCGCCTGGTCACCGGTCGCCGGCCCAGCGCGGCCGAGGCGGGCCCGGGCGCGGGCCGTACGAATGGCGGTGGTCAGGGTCGCGATGTCGTAGGCGCCGTGGTGGCGGCGGCCGTTGATGAAGAAGGTCGGGGTGCCGGACACTGCGCTGTGGTCGGCCGAGTCGATGTCGCGGTCGATGCGAGCGGCGTGGGCGTGGCTCGTGAGCTCGTCGTGGAAGCGCTTCTGATCCAGGCCGAGGTCGCCGGCGTATCCGAGCAGATCGGTGAGGCTCAGCTTGTCCTGGTGGTCGAGCAGCAGGTCGTGCATCTGCCAGAACTTGCCCTGGGCGGCCGCCGCTTCGGCGGCCTCCGCGGCGAGCTGGGCGTGCGGGTGCACGTCTGGCAGCGGCAGGTGGCGCCACACGAAACGCAGGTCGGCGTGGCCCAGCAGCTGTCGGACGGCCGGCTCGGCCCTCCCGCAGTACGGGCACTGGAAGTCGCCGTACTGCACCAGCGTCACCGACGCGTCGGCCGGGCCGCGGACGTGGTCCCGCTGCTCGTCAACGTCGGGGATGAGGTCGGTCAGCTCCGTCATGTCGCCGAACAGCGCCCGGATGCGCGTGTCCTTGGGCAACATGTGGGTGACCCGGAACGCGGTCCAGGTCAGCGCCGAGGACACGATCGCGGCGCTGAGCACCCCGACCTTGGCCTCGGCCAGGTGGTCGCCGGTGAAGGCCAGGCCGGCGATCAGCAGCGACACGGTGAAGCTGACGCCGGCGATCGTGCCGCTTCCGAGCACGCCCGCCCAGCCCACGGCCGGACGGATGCGACCGCGTGAGACCCAGGTGAGCCCGGCCGAGGTGCCGATCACGGCGAGCGGCTTGCCGACGACATACGCGAGCAGCACGCCCCAGGTCAGAGGTGAGGTGAACGCCTGGGCCAGGAACGGACCGTCGATGCTGATGCCGGCGTTGGCCAGGCCGAACAGCGGCACGATGAGGTAGCTGGACCAGGGATGGTAGATGCGCTGAAGGCGGTCGTTGGGCGACAGCGTGTTCGCGAGGCCGATCGACGCCGTCCGCGCGAGCGTGGGCGTCGGCTGCTCACGGAACGACCGGAACAGTCCGCTGACCTGCTCGAGCTCGGCGCGTCCCGGAGAGTAGGCGAACGCGGTCAGCCCGATGGCCAGTCCGGCCACCACCGGGTCGACTCCGCTGACCAGAAGCGCGCCCCACATCACGACGGCGACCGGCGCGTACGCCGCGCCACGTCTCACGCCGGCCGCGCGGAGGGCCAGCATGACCGCGAACGCCGCGACGGCCACCACGATGGGCGTCATTCTGATGTCGTCGCTGTAGACGAGGGCGATGACGATGAGTGCGATCAGGTCGTCGACCACGAACACGGTGAGCAGAAAGATCCGGACCTGGTCGGGCACGCCGCGACCGAGCAGTGCCAGCAGGCCCAACGCCAGAGCGGTGTCGGTCGACATGGCCACACCCCAGCCATGCGCGCCCGGCCCACCGTGGTTGATCGCCAGGAAGACCAGCACCGGGATCAGCATGCCGATCACGCCGGCCACGGCGGGCAGCACGAATCGTCGCCGGTCGCGGAGGTCACCCAGGTCGAACTCGCGCCGCGTCTCGAGGCCGACGACCAGGAAGAACAGCGTCATCAAGCCGCTGTTGATCCAGGTGTGCAGGTCGCGGGAGAGCTCGAGGTGCCCGAGGCGTAGGGACAGTGGGGTGCGCCACAGGGCTTCGTAGGAGTTGAGGTCGATGTTGGCCCAGAGCAGTGCGGCGACGATGGCGGTCACGAGCACACCGGCGCTGCCGGACTCGGTCCGCAGAAAGGCTCGCAGCGGTGGCGCCAGAGTGCGCTTCCAGATCGTCCGGCCGCTCATCCTGGTCCCGGTCACACGTCACCTTCCGGCGCGCTGGCCGGGTCGGCCTGGATAACTGATCAAGCCGGGCCGACGAACTCGGTCCGCACGCTCCAGGCGAACTGGATCAGCAGGGTCACCGGGGACTTCTCGGCGATCTCATGCATCACCTTCAGGTCGTCGGGGTCAGGGTCCTCGCTCAACGTGATCGTGCGCTTGAGGTACCGCTCCGCGCCTTCCCGCACGGGCTCGTGGTATTCGATCTCGACGGTGATGTCACCGGCAGTGTCGTACTTGTAGTCGACGTACTGCCGCAGCGTCTGGGCGGTGCACGACGCGAGCGCCATCAACAGGTACTCCGTCGGCGTCGGGCCGTCGCCGAGTGCGCCGTTGTGCGGTTCATCGGCGACGAACGTGAAGCCGTGGCTGGTCATGTCCGTGCGCCGGCGCTCGGTGGCCGGAAGGACAGCTCGGGCAGATGCGATGACACGATCCTGATCGGTTTCCATCGGCCGCGCCTTCCTGTAGATCTTGGTGGTAAGGGGTCCAGGTACGCAGTTCCAGCAGCAGCCGGGCCGCCGTCTGAGCGGGGCTGCGGCCGGGCGTGTCGCCCCGCGATCGAGTACCTCCGCAGGCTAGCCTCTCCCGGACCGAATAGTCCACTTGATCAGTCATCGCCAGAGCCGCTCGGCCCTCGACAACCTTCACCTCGGGGGGTGTTGACCTGCGCAGAATGGCGGTTTAGACCAGGGAGCTCCGGCGGATTCCAGTCGACGTCGAACCCAGGAATGGACTCGCAAGTCCGGCTATCATGCATACCGCTCACGGAGCCCAGGCAGTACCCGTCACGAGCCTTCGCCGCCGCATGCCCGACGGCAGGGGTGTGGCCGGCGAGGGCTTCGTCCCGGCACGGTCACGTCGGTGACTCATGTCAACCCGAGGTCAGACGTCCCTCCTGGTCAACCCGGACTCGGCCGCTGGTCACCGCGATGTGCAAGCCGTACCGGAGCAGCTTGTCGATCTTGTCGGTGCGCCGTCGGTAGCCGAGGCGCTCCAGCCCCGCACGCAGCAGGCGCTCCTCGTCCATGCTCGGCACGCTCTGCAGAACGTCAACGAAGGCGTTGGCGACCTCCTCCGGCGGCACCTCCTCGAAGACCCGGTCGTTGCTCGTCTGGGTGACCCGGTACGCGCGGTACGTCTGCGGGTCCGTCCCGTCGGGCCAGGCGTACCGCCCGACCGTGGGGTGGCCGTACAGCCGACGGGCGTCGACGAGCGCGAGCACGGCGAGGCGCCGGTCCTCCCGGGTCCGCAGGAAGCCGAACCGGGCCAGGGCCAGGCGGGCGAGCCGGTGCTGTTCGACGGGTCCCTCGGCCGCGATGATCTCC
This sequence comes from Micromonospora sp. NPDC050495, assembly GCF_040655175.1. Classification (NCBI taxonomy): domain Bacteria; kingdom Bacillati; phylum Actinomycetota; class Actinomycetes; order Micromonosporales; family Micromonosporaceae; genus Micromonospora; species Micromonospora sp. NPDC050495. Next base: position 37,516 of record NZ_JBFAJK010000017.1, read on the forward strand.
CGCAGCGCCTCCCGGACGAGCCCGCGCACCCGCTGGTCGGTGGCGAGCAGATCAAGGTCGCTCTGGTCGCCCAGCGGCGTCGGGACGTACGGGACGAAGGGGCTGACCTCGATGGCGCCGGTCGTCGCCGGCGGCGCGCTCGCGACGGGAGCCGGCGCGGACGCGGTGGCGAGGTCCGAGACGGGGGACGGCGCCGATGCGGTGGTGAGGCCCGTGACACGTGCCGGCGACGCTTTCGTGGCGGGCTCGGTGTCCTCCGCAACGCGCGGACCAGACAGCCCGACCAGGTGGACCTGCTCGACGTCCTCGGCCGTGCGCGGCGACGGCAGCTCGACGGTGTCGTGGGGCGCGACGGCCTCCGCCGGCGCGGGCGGCTCTGGAGCGTCGGCCCTTGCGACGGCGTCGTCGACGCGGTCGAGCAGCGCGGACCGGTCGTGGATCCATGCCGGCAGCCAGAACCGCACCACCTCCGGCCAGCCCATGATGGTCCGCAGCAGGGCGGGCGCCAGGTCCCGGTCGGCCACCGTCGGCCGGGTGCTCCAGTCGGGGCCGTCCAGCATGACGGCCACCTGCCAGCGGGCCGAGCCCGGCCGGCGTACGGCGAGGTCCACGGTGAAGTCGGACAGGCCGTGTGAGCTGCGGACCTGGTGGCCGCGGTCGCGCAGCGCGGCGGCCACCTCGTCGCGGATGCGGCTGCGCCGCTCGGTCCGGTCGGTGGCCAGGTCGCCCAGCCGGTCGACGCCGGCGGCGGCCATCTCGCAGTACGCCCGCAGGTGTTGGGTGCCGACCGCCGAGGTACGGGACAGGTCGATGTCGGACGGGTTGAACGAGGAGAACAGCACGACCTGCCGGCGGGCCCGGGTGATCGCCACGTTGAGTCGCCGCTCACCGCCGGCCTGGCTGAGCGGACCGAAGTTCAGCGGAAGCTGGCCGGTCTCCGGGTTGGTGGAGAAGGCCAGCGAGAACAGCACGACGTCCCGCTCGTCGCCCTGCACGTTCTCCAGGTTCTTGACGAAGATCGGTTCCGGGACCGCGCCGGAGAGCTGCTCCCGGATGATCGGGTCGGTGCTGTCCTCCAGCAGGTTGAGGACGAGGTCCCGCTGCTGGATGTTGAAGGTGACCACGCCGATCGACTGCCCGGCGGTGGCCGGGTCGTGCAGGCGCCGGGTGATGTCCGCGAGGACGGCCCGCGCCTCGACGTCGTTGGTCCGCGTGCCACCGCGGTCGTACCGGCCGTCGACCCGCCGCCAGGTGATGCCCGCGGAGCTGCTCATCCCCGGCGACGGGAGGCTGGAGAGCTTGTTGTCGTAGTAGTACCGGTTGGAGAAGGCGATCAGCGACTCGTCGTGGCTGCGGTAGTGCCAGGACAGCCACCGCTGCGGCAGCCCGGACTCGACGGCTTCGCTGAGGATGCTCTCCAGGTCCTCCAGCACCGGGCCGTCGCCCTCGTCGATGTCGTCGACGGTGTGGCCGGCCTGCATGATGCTGCTCGGCGGCATCTGTCGGGAGTCGCCGACGACCACCACGGCGCTGCCCCGCCCCATCGCGCCGATCGCCTCGGCGACCCGGATCTGCGACGCCTCGTCGAAGATGACCAGGTCGAAGCGCTGGCTTCCCGGTGCCAGGAAGTTCGCCGCCGAGGCGGGGCTGACCAGCACGCACGGCGTCAACGCCAGCACGGCGTCCGGGTAGTGCTCGAACAGCTCTCGGAAGGACCGGCCGCCGCGCTTGCGCCGCAGTTCCGCCGCGAAGTCGGCGAAGCGGCCCCGCCGGTCGGAAGGGCTGAAGGGGCGGCGGCGGACGAGCACCGAGGGCAGGCGCTCGGGCAGCGCCGCGCGCAGTTCACCGGCGGCCGTCTCGAACTGGACGATCTCGTCGTCGTGCAGTTCCGGGTCGAAGTACTGCAGCCCGCCGGCCCGTACCCGCTCGCCGAGTGAGGCGGCGGCGACGCCACGCCGGTACGCCTCCTCGGCGAACTGTCCGTTCACCTCGGCGCGCAGCAACTGGTCCCGGTAGTCGCCGAGGCCGGCGGAGGCGAGCACGTCGGCGTGGGTGAGGACGGTGGCCCAGCGGCGCAGCGGGAAAAGCTCCTCGCTGCCCAGGTCGTGCAGCCAGGTCGCGCCGTCCCGCTGCCAGGCGTCGACCCAGTGCGCGCCGGCCGACCACAGGACCAGCTCCGGCTCGGCGGAACGCAGCACCCCGCGCCAGGCCCGCCACCGGGCGGCGACCCGGTCCAGGAGGGCGGCGTCGACCTCGGAGATGCCGCGCTGGAACAGCTCCCACGCCTGCGGGTGCCGGGCCAGGAGGGTGCGGCTGGCTCGGGTGGCCTCGATCGCCTCCGCCAGCCGCTGCTGTGCGTCCGGGTTCGTGGGCTGCCACGCCGGGATCCGTAGGCCGCCGAGCGCGACCGCGTGCTGGTGCAGCGCGGCGGCCTGCGCCTGGGCGGCGACCAGGCGTCCGGTGATCACCTCGGCCCGCTCGGCGTCGAGCGTCGCGCCGCCGACCAGGTGCACGGCCAGCTTGTCGACGACGGCCTGCCGGCGCTTGCGCTTGCCGAGGAGCTTCTTCGCCGCCTCCTGCGCCTCGGCGTGCCAGGCGGCCAGCTCGGGGCGGGCGAACACGTCCGGCCGGAAGGTGGCAAGCTCGCCGGCGAAGCCCTGGTGGAAGGCGGCCAGCTCCGCCTGGAGCCGGGCCGCCGCCTCGTCCCACCGGCGGTCGCCGGCGCGCAGGGTGGTGTCCCGGTCCGGGAACATTCCGCGTACGGCGAGCCAGGCGCCGGCCTGCAACTCGGCGACGGTCTCCGGGGCAGGCAGCGTTCGCAACAGCCCGAGCAGATGGGGGTGCGCGGCCAGGTCGGCGCGGAGGCGTTCGAGGTCGGCGGCGATCTCGGTGACCGCGGCGCCGTGCAGCCCGTCTAGGGTCCGGCAGCCGCTGAGCGCCCAGGGATGCTCAGGCCGAAGCCGCGCCGAGCGGGCGGCGGCCGGGAACTCCCGCAACGTCGTCTCCACCTGGGCGCGCGCCTCGGCGGGTGCGTGCAGGTAACTCACCGGCACCGGGGCGGCCGGGCCGGCCCCGTACGCGAGGACCTGCTCGTAGGCCGACCAGAGCGACATTCCGACCGGGTTGGCGGTGTGGACCTGCGTCGGATACTCGGCTAGCGGGGCGAGCCGCGTCCGGTAGGCCGTTTCGACGGCCGTCCAGTCGCCGTCGCCGCCCAGGTCGTACTGGTCGAGGGCGTCGCGCAGCTGCTGTCGGATGGCGTTGAGGGACTGCTTGCGCCCGTGCAGGTCCAGCGCGAACGGTCCGAGGCCGATCTGCTTGAGCCGGCGCTTCACCACCTCGAGGGCGGCCTGCTTCTCGGCGACGAACAGCACCGACCGGCCGGCGGCGACCGCGCGCGCGATCATGTTGGTGATGGTCTGCGACTTGCCGGTGCCGGGCGGCCCTTCGAGCACGAAGGACTGGCCGCGCTCGGCCATCACGATGGCCTGCATCTGGGAACCGTCGGCGGGGATCGGCAGGTGCAGCTCCCCCTCGTCCACGGCGACGGCGTCGTGGTCCGGGCGGGCCGGGTCGTCGAAGGTGGCGCCGGAGGATTCCACCAGGTGCCGGACCACCGGGTTCTCCATGAACCGGGGCCAGTGGTCGCCGAGATCCCGCCACATCTGAAAGGTGGAGAACTGCAGCAGCCGCAGGCTGGCGGTCTCGTCGATGCGGTAGTTCAGCCGGTTGTCGACCAGCCCGGTGTTGATCGCGGCCAGGGTCTTGGCGATATCGATGCCGTGCTCGTCGAGGACCGGCTGCTCCAGCTCCGGGATCCGCACCCCGTGCTTGACCCGCAGCCACTCGATGAGGCAGTAGTTGGGACTGGCCACCTCGGTGCCGTCGATGACCATCGCGTACGGGCGGCGCCCGGTGCCGCCCTCGATGCGCACCGGCAGGAGGAACAGCGGCGCGTACGCCTCTCCCCCGGTGGACTTGGTGTGGACCAGGGTGCCGATGGTCAGGTAGAGGTAGTTGCTGCCGGTTTCCTGCTCCATCGTGCGCGCCTCGCGCTGCAGCGCCCGCATGGCGGTCTTGTAGCGGGCCTCGGTGACGGCGCCGTAGACCCGCCGGTCGGTGCGCAGCTCCCGGGTGAGGATCTCGGCGTCGAGGTCCTGCGCCCGGCGGGTGCCGGCCAGCTCGTGCACGTGGCTGATGTCGTCCTGCGGGATGACCTGCACCTGGCGGCCGTCGTGGATGAGGTCGTCGAGCAGGGCGAGGGCACCGGCCGGCACGTGCAGGTCCAGGCCGCGGCCGCGCTTGGGCAGGTTGAGCAGCGGGTTGCGCAGGCTCAGGTCGAGCAGGGACTTCCGCCACTGCTGGATCCGTGCCGGGGAGCCGTCGGCGAGCTGCGGCACCTCGTCGCCCTCGTCGGCGAGCTGCCGCAGCTTCGCGGCAGCCACACCGGGCGGGAGGTCGAGCGACGCGCCGGCATCGGGGGTCAGCTCGGCGTCGACCGGTGCGGGCGCGACCAGCTCGTCGGCCGAGGGCAGCGGCTGGATGCCGGAGCGGTGCGCGAGGTGGACGTCGACGACGCCCTGCAGCCGGTGACCATCCCCGCGGAAGTGGCCGAGACCGACCCGTACCGCCTCGGTGAAGGCCGCCGACTGGACGCCGGGTCCGATGCGAGTCAGCTCAACCGGCACCGCCCGGCCCGAGTCGACCATCGAGATCAGCAGGTTGGTCTCGGTGACCGCCGCGGCGCCGAGCCGCTCCTCCTCGAGGAGGAAGCCGCCGAAGGCGTGCCCCTCGCTGATGAAGATGAGCGGGTGCAGCCCCGCCGCCTCCAGGCACGCCGCGTACGTCACGGAGAGGTCGAGGCAGTTGCCGAGCCGCCCGTCCAGCACCGCGGCCGTCGTCCGCACCTTCTGGCCGCTGTTCTCGAACGACGCCGGCAGGGTCTGATAGGTGAGCTCGAGCCGGCGCAGCGCCTCGTACACGGCGCCGGCGATCAGCGCCGCCCGCTCCGAGCCGTCCTGGTAGCCCTGCAGCGAGCCGGATCCGGTACGCGCGAGCAGGATCTGCGCCGCAGATCGCAGCACGGCCTCGACCGCCCGGGTGTTCGGCTGGACGAAGGCCGCCAGGCTGTCGTAGAGGGCAAGGCTGTTGAACCACTCGTTGTGCGCCAGCACTCGCGACGGGGCGACCAGCGTCAACGCCGTGCCGTCCGCCTCGACGGTGAGGCGGTAGTCGACCGGGAACGCCTCGTCGGTGCGGTAGAGCGACGCCCGGTCGGGCGTGACGTCGCGGAAGTCGTCCCAGCCGGTGCTCGCGCCCGGCCGCAGCGGCGAGGTGAGCGTACGTGTCCACGGATCGGTGAGGGCGCCGTCGGGGCCGAGCAACTCCAGCGTCAGCGTCACGTCCGTCAGCGGTTCCGTCCCGCGGTTGGCCAGCGTGAGGTGGCGGACCAGCGGCACCCGGTTGTGCACCAGGGCGGCGTTGATCGCAGGCTGCACGAGCAACGCGACGGCGAGCTGGTCGTCGTCGGCGGTGAACTGCGCGAAGACGCTGTCGGACATGGGCGTTTCTCCAGGTGGCACGGCCGGGAATGGTCAGCCTAGCGGTCGTCCGACCGGCGGATCCTCCCCCGGCCGGGTGCCGATCTCTTCGTCGGCACCGTCGCCGACGACGTGTGCCGCCAGGTCGGCGAGCAGGGAGTCCACCACCACTTCCTCAAGCAGAGCTGTGCCGTGTGCTCGGACGACCTCAGCCAGCCGCGGGTCCCACGGCGCGTCGTCGACCCGGCCCACCGGTGGGCCCGAACCCGGCGCGGCGCGCAGGTAGTCCTCCGCCCGGAGCAGCCACGGTTCCGCGCCCGTCCTGCTCATCACGTGTGCGGCGATCCGCAGGCCTTCTCCGTCGAAGTCCCCGTGGTAGCGCAGCTGCGCCCCGGCCGCCGCGATGCCCCGCAGCATCATGATCGCCGCGGTGCTCGGCCACCCCGCGACGCAGACCAGGGGCGGGCAGGTAGCGCCGAAACGTCGCAGGGCGACCGCCATCACCGCCGGGTTCTCCACGACGAACACGGGCCCGCGTAGCTGACCGACGGGATAGCGGTTGAGCTGAGCCAGGGTGACCACCGATGCCTGACCTGCGTCGGCCCAGGCTCGCAACACTCGGGCCAGCGGGCCGTCGCCTTCGGGCCGCATCCCGGCGACCAGGACGATGGTCGACAACTCGTCGCAGGCGACGCCCGAGCACTCCCACAGTCGTCGGCGGCTCTCCGCGTCCGTCGGCGGATCGACATCGTGCAGCGCGGCCACCGCCCGAAGCACCACCTTGCCGAGTCGGCTGTCCTCATCGAGCGCATGGGAGTCACCGGTCAGCCGGGCGGCCAACACGGCGAGGGGCTCGCCGGTCGCGGGCAGTGCCTCGAGGATTGTGAAGGCCTGCGCCAGCAACGAACGGGTGGCGGATGCGTCGCCTCCGACCAGGCCGCCGGCGCGTATGCGGTCGAGCCAGGTGAGCAGCGCCGGTTCGGCGACGACCACCGGATGTCGACGCGCCCACTGCCACAGGTCGGCACGCTCCGCGGCGCGTTGCCGGCGGGCCTCGACCCGATTGGAGAGCGGGCCACCGATCGCCTCCACCAGAGCTCGGGTGTCCAGTCCGCCGGTGGCGGCGGCCAGGATCGTGTCGAGCGCCCGGACGGAAACGGTCACCTCCGATTCGGGGGTGTACGCGAGTCCGAGGAGGTCGGCCAGCGCGGCCCGCTCCGCCGGTTCCAGTCCGTGCAGGCGTATCCGGGTCACCGGACCGGCCGTGGCCTCGAACCGACGTCGCGCGGCAGCCCACAAGGGCGCGAGCTCCGGGCGGTCGAATCGGGCAGCGGTCATGTCTCGTCATCGGCCACGACGTCGTGGCCGGTCCAGACGAAACGCGCGGTGGTGATCGCGTCGTCGCCGTCCTCGCTCCCGGCGATCAACTGGTGGATGGCGATGCCGTCGACCTCCGCGTACGTGCACCACTCCTGGTCGGAGGTGAGCAGCAGGTCGAGGTCCAGGGCGCTCAGCACGGCCATCAGCTGCCCACGGTTGGTCTGGTCGACGCCGACGAAGACCTCGTCGAGAAGGATCAGCCGGGGCGCCGAGGGCGCCCCACGGTAGTGCGCGCCAGCCGCCGCGAACAGCGGTAGATGCAACACGATGGCCTTCTCACCACCCGACTTGGCGCCGTGCTGTCGGCGGGTGACCGGCGACCAGTCGCCGGTGCCGGAGCGGATCTGCACGACAAAACGGTGCCACCGGCGGTAGTCGAGGGCCTCGCCCAGCTGCTGCTCCCACCCTTCGGTCGATCCCACGTTCCGAATGTCGTCGATGCGGGCGCGGAAGAAGTCGTGCAAGGTGGCACGCTGGGTCTCGGTCAGTCGCGCCGGATCCTGCAGCAGCAGGTCCCGGGCCTGCCGCAACCGGGCGTCAAGGTCGCTGTCGACCTCCCAGATCAGTCGGACGCCGAGACCGGACACGGTACGGACCTGCTCGAGCTGCGCGCTGACCTCGCGGACCAGATCGGCGGCCTGGCGGATGCGCTGCGCGACGTGCCGTCGGGTATCGCCAGTAAGGGTACGGTCGAAGAGCTGCCGCTCCTCCTCTGTCAAGTGAGCCCGCATCTCGTCGCGCTCGATGGTGAGTCGGTGCACCAGGGCCGTCGGTGTGGTCCGCAGGCCGTCGACGGTGGCGCTGACGACCTGCACGTCGCACTGCTCGTCGGGAATCATCGCCAGGTCCGCGTACCCGGCCAGCGAGGCGCTGATGACATGCAGTACGTTACCCAGCTCGCCCTCGTCCTGACGGAGGTGTCGAGGGCCGTGCGGGAGACCGCCGACCTCGTCGGCAATCTGCCGTGCGGCCTGCAACGTCGCGGTCACACCACCGACGCCGGACAGCTCGGCGGTGAGCCCCGCGTCGGTGCCGAGCAGGTCGACGAGGCGGGCCACACGGGCGACCGCGCTGTCGCGGACGCCGGTAGCTTCGTCGCGGTCCTGCTCGGCGCGTTCGGCGCGTGCGTTGAGCTCGTGCAGTTGCCCGATGAGGGCCTCGTGGCGCGGGCGCAGCCGGCGCAGCTCCTGTTTGAGTGCCTCCATGTGGGTGCGCAGCCGGTGCACCTCGTCGAGCACCGCCCGGTACTCGACACCGACGGTCCGCTCCACCGCGTCGAGGCGGGCCGCCAGACCCGCGGCGTTCTCCTCGGCGGTCTGAGCACGGGTGGCCGCTTCCTCGGCCAGTGTCATCGCTTGGGTGGCCGCCTCGCGGGCGTCGGCGAGTCGGGCGCCGGCGTGCTCCTCCCGGTCACGATCGGTCAACCACCCGTCCGCCGCCTGTCGAAGGGTCCGCAGGGCGTCGGTCAGCCGGACAAGCTCCACTGCTGCGGTGGGCAGACCGTGGCGGGAGCCGACGACGGTCAGCTCCCGCAACGCGCCGCGGACGATCTCATCGGCAGCGACGGCCTCGCGGCCGGCCTCCTCCAGCAAGTCCTGCGCCCCGGCGAGTTTCAGCTCGGCCCGGTCGACGTGTTCCGCGGCCGACACGACCGGGCGGTGATCCGGCCGGCCGGTCAGCTCCGCTCGGAGCGCCTCGCGCCGCTCGGCCAGCCGGCGCACCACCTCGGCCGACCTGGTCCGCTCGGCGTCGATCTCGGCGATCTGCTCAGTCAGCTCGGTCATCTCCCGCTGCCGGGCCCGCTCCCGGGCCGCCGCGCCGAGGAATTCCACGTCCGGCTTGCCAGCGCTGCCGTGCAGCGGGCCGAGCCGCCAACTGCCGTCCGCACCGACGGCTGCGACGTGGTAAGGGGCACCCGGCCCGAAGGCCACGCCGGCGAGCGCGGTGGCGACCAGCGGAGCCGGCACCGGCGCCCGCTCGTCAGGAGCGAGTACCGCCATTAGAGACTCGTGCGGCGCGGGCAACGCCGTGGCGGCCGCAAGGTACGTGTCGTGGCCACGGCGGTCCGAGGTCACCGATCCGTCCGGCCAGACCCAGGCGTCGAGGAGCCCGGACGCCTCGAGGGCGGCCTCCACTGCGGCCTGCACCCCGATCGGCACGTCAGCGCGCCAGTCCACCAGCCGCCACAGTGGGCCACCGGGTCGGTCGGTGCGGGGCGCCGTCCGCTGCCGCGGCGCCACCGGCTCGTGCGTCGCCGCCCGTGCCAGCGCGGCCAGCCTGACCGTCAGCGGTTCCCGTCGCCGGCCCAGCTCAGCGTCGCGGGCCCGCTCGTCGGCGTGCTCGGCGGCAAGTTGCTCTCGTACGGCGGCCGACAGGTCGCCGAGCACCGTGCTGAGCGCCATCTCGTCGCCGGCCAGCTCCGCGAGTTCCTCCGCCCGGCCGCTGACCGGTAGCACCAGGCAGCCCGATGCCCACCGTGCGATGGCGTCCCGCAGTCCGGATATCTCGTCCTCATACACCCGCCGGACGTGCCGCAGCGCGGCGGCGGCAGCCTCGTGCTCGACATGTCGCCGCTCCCGCCGGGCCTGCGCCTGATCGCGTGCGGCCACCGCGCGCTCGTGAGCGGCAAGCGCGTCGGTGACCGCAGCGATCTCGTCCTCGCGCCCTCGGATGATCCCGCGCAGTAGTTGACGGGCCCGTTCGGTGGTCTCGGCGGCGAGCGGTTCGACGAGGGCGGCCATCCCGGCGACCAGTGCCGCGGCGGTGGTGTCCCGCCACGATCTGGTGGTCTGCGCGGCGGTCATCGTCAAGTCGGCGGCAAGGCCTGCGGCCCGCTCACCGGCGCGCGCCGCCTCCGCACGCCGGCTCTCCGCCGCGGCGGCGGCATCCTTCGCGGTACGCAGCGCGGTCGCCGCCTCCCGCCGCAACTGGTCGAGCTGCTGCCCCTCGCGGTAGGCGTCGCTGTCGCGTAACCCGCCGATCCTCTCCTCGGTGACGGTCTGCTCGCGCTCGTTGTCGCTGATTGCCGTGCTCACCTGCGCCAGCTCGGCGGCGGCGGCCGAATGCTCCTGCCGGCGTTGGCGGGCGTCGCGGGTGACGTTGTCCAGCTTGGTGGTGGCCGCGATCAACTCGCCGGCGCCGCGCCGCAACGCCCGGCGCGCGTACCGCTGCTGGCGCTCGGCCAGCCGGCGCGCCGCGGCCACCTCCTCGTCGAGTCGAGCCAGACGCTCACGCCGCCGGTCCAGCTGCTCGAAACCCTCGGCGATCTCGGCAAGGTCGGCCGCGTCCAGCGGCGGTAGCGCCTTGGACAGAACTTCCGACAGAGCGTCGGGGTTCAGGTGCTCGGAAAGCTTCGGGGTGCGCAGTTGCAGCAGCGTCGCGATCAGCGCCTCGTACTGCGTCTCGCTGAGCCCGCGGAACAGCGTCTCCCGCAGCGCGCGCCGATATGATTCGGCGCCGGTATGCACAGCTCCGCGGTCGCCGAGTGCCTGCGCGAGATCCTGGCGGGTCAGCGGGACGTTGCCGTCCTTGACCAGGGACAGGCCACCGGTCTCACCCACCCGCAGCTGGCTGGTGAAGTAGGTGGCGTCGACGGTGCGGGTGTTGGTGGACGCGGCCAGCCGGGCGCCGCAGGTGAACCACCGCGCCCCCTCCTCGCTGTCGTGCCCGAACTCCAGCCAGACGTAGCCCACCCGCGTCGTGTGCGGGTAGCCGTCGCCCATGAGGTTCCAGTGCATGGTGCGTTCGGATCCACCGAACGTGGACAGCCGCGACGGTCGGAGGTTGGCGTCGAGCAGGTAGGGCAGCAGGAGTTCCAGTGCTTTGGATTTGCCGGTGCCGTTCGGCCCGCGCAGCAGCAACCGGCCGCGGTGGAAGGTGAAGACCTCGTCGTAGTAGCGCCAGACGTTGAGCACTCCGGCCCGGGTGGGCTGCCAGCGGTCGCTACGCAGCGCCCGGGTGGCGACGTCGCCGCCGGGCAGGTTCAGGACCGTCATCGGCGGCTCCTCGCTGGGTTCGAACTGACGACGGTGGGCGCGCCGACGGCGTACCGGGCGGCGGCGGGCAGTGCGCGCACGGCCCCGGCGACCCGGTCAACCAGGCCGAACCGACCGAGCAGTGCCAGTGCTTCGCCGGCCAGCCGCTGCAGCCCGCCGTCCGACCGGTAGGTACGCGCCCACTGCGGCACGGCCGCGAACCGGTCGGCGAGCTGACGGACGAGCTGCTCCTCGGGGACCGGATCGGGACGGGCGGCGAGGACGGTGTCGAGCAGCAACAGCGCCGCCTGTCCGGCGACGCTGCCTCCCGCCGGGAACTTCTCGTCGGTGGCCAGGGCATCCGGGTCGACGGCCAGCAGCCCTTCGGCGCGTTCCTCCAGCAGCATCCCCGCCTCGGCCACCGCCGTACGCAGCATCCGCCGTCCGGTGATGCTGGCCGCGTAGGCACGCTGCGCGTCGGACAGGTCGTCGAAGTAGACCACCGGATCGTCGAGGAGCCTGCGCACGATCGAGTGCCGCAGCCAACGGTTGCGCTGCTCGTCGGAGACGTCCGCGGCGGGATCGTCCGCACCGCCGTAGCGTGGCTCGTGCACCAACGCGGCCACATCGCCGTCGGGCAGCCGCGACGGCGCCTGCCGCGCGGCGAGCAGCCGGACCAGCCGACCGCTGTCGACCCGGTAGAGCACCTTGGCGTCGGCGTGCTGCAGGTAGCCGTCGGTGCTGCCGTCGACAGCGGTGAGCACGCCCAGCTCCTCCAGGACCAGCAGCGCGTCGACGTACGCCCGGCGGTCGTCGTACCGGGAGCTGTCGAACGCGGCGATGTCCGGTTCGACGGCGGACGCCTGGGCCAACCGTTCGGCCACGATGCCGATCGTGGTCACCGGGCCGGCAAGCACCTCGGCGGCCACCAGACAGAGCAACGTGTAGCGGCGGCGGTCGAACGGGCTCCGCGCGCCACGAGGGCGCCGGGCCGGGCGATCGACAGGTGGCCGCGGAGAGGTCTTCATCAGGCGGGCGTAGCCGGCACGGGGTTCGACGATCAACCGCCAGCCGGTGTGCGTGTCGAACCAGCTCACCAGATCGGCGCGGTGCCGCACGACCAGGGTGAAGTCGGCGGCCGCGGTGTCGCGGGTGAGCAGGGGACGGACCAACAGGGCCCGGATCGCCTGGGCGCGCTCGGCGGCCCGCTCACGGTCGAGCTCGCTGTGCAGCTGGCTCATGCCGACCGTCCATCGCATATCGCCAACCGGTTGTTGCCGCCCTCATCGGGCCGGCTGGCGTCGCCGTACGCGGTCACATGATCACAGTCACCGGGCCCGGACGCCATCCGGAGTCGGGGGCCAACGGTGGCCGGGGCCGGGTGGGGAGCGGCGGTCGCGCGGCCTGCCTCGCTGATCGAGACCAGCAGATCCGGCGCGGACAGCACGCCGTGTGGCGTCCGCAGGAGGGCTCGGCCGTTGCCGTCCGCGTCGGTGAGCGTCACCACCAGCCGACCGTCGGCCGTCGCCGCGCGACGCACTCCATCGCGTTCGGGGGCGGACAGGACCCGCGAGAGCAGCTCCAGCAGCCGCGCGAAGCTGCCCGGGTCGAGCCGCCCGAACGCCGACAGTCGCACCGGCCCGGGAGTGGCCAGCTGCCGCCATGCCCGCTCAAGCTCCGCCCGCTCCGCCACCACCCGCTCGCGGCGGAGCCGTCGCACATCGGCGGTGTCCCGAATCCGGGCGGTGCGGGCGACCTTGTCCACCTGCCCGGTGGTACGCAGCAACGGCGACACGGGCGCCGCAGGCGCGTGCCACCACGACGTGGTGGCCGGCACGCCCGTGGGATCGTCGAGCGCGAGGTGAGTGTGCCGGGCGGGCCACAACCCGAAGGCGGCAGACCACAACTCGTGGGCGGCCTCCTCCGACTCGCAGTTGGAGAACCAACGGGCCAGCGCACGGAAGTCGGCCGCAGTGCTGGAACCGCGGCGGCGGGTGTCGGCCAGCCGCTCGAGAGCCCGCATCAGGGCGACGATGGCGCGGCGGGCCACGTCAGCGAGCTGGTCGATGCGTGGGCGGGTGCCGTCGCCGGGCCGGAACCACGAGCACAGCCCGTCCCATCGCGCCGCACGCTGCTCGAGCCAACGCGGGGTGGGGTCGTCGCCACCGGGCAGGCTCGGCAGGTCGGCGCCGTGCAACGCGCGATGGTGCAGGACGGTGACGCCCCGCTGCTGGATGCGGAGCACCGCGTCGGCGATCGCCTGCCGGCGCCCGTCGAGGTTGGTGACGAATTCCGACAGGTAGGCGATCGTGGCGTGCTTGACCTCGGCGAACGTGGCAGGGTCCGCGCCCTCCTCGCGCAGCAGCCGCTGCAGCTGGCCGTTGAACTGCTTGGTGCTGGCCCGCAGACCCGCGAGGTGCCCCTCCAGTTCCATGAGCGCGGCGTACACCCGCCGGTCGGGCGTGGCGTCGGCAGCGAGCAGGTCGTGCAGCTCGCCAAGGCGGTCGAGGATGGCGTCGAGCACCGCCGTCTGCAGCGCTCCGGTCGACGACAGGTGCTGCACCGCGTGCAGAACGCCTTCGTAGGCGGCCTCACCCTTGCGGCTCAGCGAGTAGTGCAGGTTACGCCGCTCGTATTCTGCCGCCGAGGCGTAGTGGGCGGTGTGGTTCTGCGTGCGCTCGATGAGCCCGTACTTGTGCAGGGCCTCAAGGGTGTAGTCGAGCGAGCTGTCGGCAACCGGCTCGTACCAGCCGACGCCGGGCAACGCCGCGAGGATCTCGTCGAAGGTCAGTGCGGCGACCAGCCGTTCGTGGGCGTCACCGAAGACCTGCATGACGGCGGTGTGCAGCTCGGCCCGGTCGGTGGTCGTGAAGGCGAACATGTCCGCCGGAACCTGGCGGAACACCGGTCGAGAACGGGCGTCGTCCACCGCGTGCCCTCCCCTGCTCGTCGTACTGCCCGGTTCCCGCAGGTTACCGGTCGGCACCGACAGACCGCCGCCACGGCGACGTACGGTGCAGCAGGGTCGAACGCACCGCACCTTGTCGGCCTCGCGGGTGCGCGGATCTCGACGATCATTCGGCGGCGCCTCGTCAGCGTGGCCGGACGGGGCGGGGTCGGGTCCGCCCAGGGCAGGTGATCCGTCATGCTGTGCCCATGAGTGGTCCGGTGATCGCCGCCGGGCGCCGCCACTCGGTGGGGCTGCGCGCCGACGGCACCGTGGTCGCGGCCGGCGCCGGCACCTCGGGTGAGGGCCGGGTCGAGGGCTGGGCGCAGGTGGTCGCCGTGGCGGCGGGAAACGTGCACACGGCACCGAACACCGGGCGGTCGCACAGCGTCGGCCTGCGCGCGGACGGCCGCGTGCTGGCGACGGGCTGGAACGGCGACGGGCAGTGTGACGTCGCGTCCTGGCGGGACGTCACCCGGGTCGCCGCGGGCTGGCGCCGCACCCTGGGGCTGGTGGGTGACGGCACCGTGCTGGCCGTGGGACGGCCACACGAGGGCGCGTGCGACGTGAGCCGGTGGCGGGAGGTGATCGGGTTGGCCTGCGGCGACTGGCATTCGGTGGGCGTCCGGGCCGATGGGACCGCCGTCGCCGTGGGGAACAATCGGCGCGGTCAGTGCGCGGTGGACACCTGGCGGGACGTCACCGCCGTGGCCGCCGGCTACCTGCACACGGTCGGTCTCGGCGCCGACGGGCGGGTGTCCGCCGTCGGGGACGGTTCGACGGGCGCCTGCGGCGTCGACGGCTGGCGGGACGTCGTGGCGGTCGCGGCCGGGAGCTACCACACCGTGGGCGTCACCGCGGCCGGCCGGGTCCTGGCCGCCGGCGGCAACGACGCCGGGCAGTGCGACGTCGCGGGCTGGCGCGACATCGTCGCGGTGGCGGCCGGATCCACCCACACGCTCGGGCTACGCGCGGACGGGACGGTTGTCGCCACCGGCGACAACGCCCACGGCCAGTGCGACGTCGCCGACTGGCACGGGATCCGGTCGCCCCACTGACGACCGTCCGCTGCTATTCGACGAGCACCTTCACCGAGTCGGCCAGCCCGTCGTTGCGGTTGATGCCGACGAAGAATTCGCTCCCCACGTGGGTGACGTCCTCGATCTCGTCGGTCAGGTTGTTGCCCGGCACGCCGATGTCGCTCTCCACATCGCCGCCGGACCAGTTGTACTGGTAGATCCAGTTCCAGCCGGTGGCGGGCGTCGAGGTGTTGATGGACTTGGTGTTCCAGATGTAGTTCTCGGAGCAGTCGATGCCCTGGTCGGAGCGGTTGTCGTGGCTGGTCAGGTTGCTCTTCACCAGCGTCCAGCCGCTGGTGAGCGCACCGGCGCCGGGATGGGTCCACAGGCTGCCCAGGCGTCGGGCGGCGTACTTGCCGGCCCCGCCGGCGGCCGTCGCGCTGTAGCAGAAGCCGCTGATGTTGCCGATCGGCAGCCGCACCTCGCTGGCGGCGCCGATGGATCCGTCGGCGGCCAGGCGGACGATCGTGACCTTGTCGCTCAGATACGCCGACTGGCTGCCCTGGGTGGCGATCAGCGCCGGGCCCTGGCCCAGGTAGTTCGCGTTGTAGGCCAGGTCGTTACCGTGGCCGAGGGTGGGGATGGAGGTCGGCGCCCCGGCGCAGACCCAGCTGGCACCGTCCCAGGTGGAGCCGTCGCGCAGCCACCGGGACAGCACGGGCTCCGCGCCGGCCGCCTTGGTGAAGACGATGTAGAGCTGCCCGCCCGGCCCGGCCACCATGCCCTGCATGACGGTGCGGCCCGCCTTGCACGCGCTGCTGTTCGGGATGTTCAGCCGCTCCGCGCCGCTCCGGTCGGTGGCGGCGGAGGCGGACGCCGCCGGGGCGATGGCGACGCCCACGGCGAGTACGAGCACGGACGCGACGCTTGACAACTTCTTCACTGGGCGCTTCTCCTCCAGCGGTAAGGGGAGAGCAGCGTATCAGTCAATGGGAGCTTGTCTATTTGTGCCGTCAACGTCCCGAAGCGCCACCCTCGCGCCGCCCGCTCGGTCCGGCGTGCTGTCGCGCCTGATCAGGTCGACCGAAAACCGCTGCCGGTAACCGGCTGCCGGGGTGCCGTTCAGGAGCAGCCGGGCGGCCGCTGCCGCCATGTCCTCGACCGGCAGCCGCATGGTGGTCAACTGGGGGTTGGCGCACACCGCGGCGATGCTGTCGTCGAAGCCGATGATGCTCACATCGTCGGGGATCCGACGACCGGTGGCGGTGATCGCCTGCACGGCTCCGGCCGCCATCAGATCGTTCGCGACCAACATGGCGTCGATCTCCGGATCCTGGTCGAGGAGCCGCCGTGCGGCCTGGTAGCCGCCGTCGCGATGGAAGTCACCGTCCACGCTCACGTCCACCAGGCCGAGCTGGCGCACGGCCCGGCGGAAACCGGTACGCCGGTCGCTGGCGCAGGGGTTGACTGCGGGGCCGTGAATGGCGGCGATCCGTCGACGGCCCAGCCGGTGCAGTTCGTTGACGGCGGCGATCGCACCGTCGATGTTGTCGGCCTCCATCGCGGGCACCACCGCGGCGGTCGGCACCATCGACACGATCCGACGGCACCGCCGGTAGAACCGCGTCGCCAGGTCTGGCGTGGTGTCGGCAAGAACCGCCCCGAGCGTAGCGTTCGCCGCGATGGCCTCGATCGCTTCGGCGGCCCGCTCCCGGTCGATCGTGTGCAGCCGCAGTTGCGCGTTGACGCCTTCGAGCACCGGCATGAGGCCGGCCACGACCCGGCTGAAGTATGGATCGGTGCCCAACCATCCGATCGGGCGACCACAGGTCACCGCAACAACGTCGACGGCACGCTGACGACCCGAGGCCAGCGCACGGGCCACCTCGTTGGGCCGGTATCCCAGCTCGGCCACGGCCGCGTGGACGCGCGCCCGCACCAGGTCGGACGCGCCCGGCGCACCGTTGATCACGCGGGACGCCGACGCGCGGGACACCCCTGCGGCGCGTGCGACGTCCTCGATAGTCGGCTTGACCTTGTTCATCGCAGCCCCCGCTCTCCGGCACGTGCGCTTGAGTGCCGAGATGCTGAACGATAGGGCAGAGAGCGCTCTCAGGTGAAGCGCTCCCACGCGGATGAGCGGGTGGGGCACGAGACGTCAGCGGCGTAGCCGGCGGGCGCACGGGCCGTCGTGGCCGGTGCGGAGCAGGCAGCGCCGGCCGCCGGGCATCAGGGCGTCGCAGAAGACCCAGTGGCGTACGTTCTGGTCGTCCTCCGCGGAGACGGTGGTACCGCCCGGTTCGGTGCAGGGCAGCACGAGCAGCCAACGGCCGACCACCCGGGCCAGGCGCTGCGCGGCGGGCAGGTCGGTGGCGACGATCGGCAGGTGGATGACGTACCGCTGGCTCACCGCTGGTGTCCCTGGGCGTCGCGGGCGCGGGCCTGGTCGGACTGCCAGCGGCGCAACGCGTCCTTGATGACGGCCGTCTCCCGGCGGCTGTCGGCCAGCGCGGCGTGGGCGGCGGCCAGGTCGCCGGCCACCCGGTCGAGGAAGGCATAGACCTCGCCGGGGTCGAGGCCCCGGCGCCCGAGCCCGACCGGCGGGAAGCGGCGCTCACGCACCTGCCACGGCAGCAGACTGGGGTACGCGCCGGAGCGGTAGGTCGCTCCGCTCCCCCGGGCCGGTCGCTGGTTGCGGACCATCATGCCGCTGGCCTTCCTCTCCGTCGGATGTGGATGGGTGGGGCCGCCCGCCCTCCCCGCACGCGCGGACCCACCCGGCCCTGCCACCGCAGCTCATCAGCGGTACGGCAGCACGGCTCCTGTAGTCAGCTTGTGACACTGAGCGCCCTCCATGCAACGTTCCACTGCGGATTTCTTGCTTGGTGCATTGACTTTCTTTACAGCAACGTGTAGAGGTTGCAGGGCGACGTTACGCAGTGTCGCAGGACGGAATCAGGGAGTGTTCGGGTGGCCGAGGACATCGGATCGACCGTGCCGCGCCGGCAGCTCGGCCGGCTGCTGCGCCAGTACCGCACCGAGGCCGGCGTGACGCTCGACGCCGCCGCCGAGGCGCTGGAATACAGCCGACAGAAGATCTGGCGCATCGAGTGCGGCCTGGGCGCGGTCCGGGTGCTCGACGTCAAGGCCATGTGCGAGCTGTACGGGGTCTCGGCGGAGCTGACCGAGGTGATGAAAGGGCTGGCCACCGAGACCAAGTCGAAGGGCTGGTGGCACGCGTACGGGGACGCCGTGCCGAGCTGGTTCGAGCTGTACGTCGGCCTGGAATCCGCCGCCGCAGCCCTTCGTCAGTATCAGGAGACGGTCATCCCGGGGCTGCTCCAGACCCGCGAGTACATTCGGGCGCTGGCACGCATCGACCAGCCCGCGGCGACCGACGAGGAGCGCGAGCATGCCGTTCAGGTGCGTCTCCAACGGCAGAACCTGCTCAGCCGCCGACTGCCCCAGCCACCTCGCTTGGACGCGGTCATCTCGGAGGCCGTGCTGCGGCGTCGAGTCGGCGCGGGTCCCATCATGGTCGGGCAGCTCACCGGCCTCCTCGAAGCTTCCGAGCGGCCCAACGTGTCGGTTCGGGTCGTGCCGCTCGCCGCTGGGCCGCACCTCGGCGCCGTCGCGGGCTCCTTCGTCATCTTGGACTTCCCCGCCACGAAGGGCGGCCGGGCGGCACCAGAACCGTCGGTGGTCTACAGCGAATCGCTCACCGGCGCGCTCTACCTCGACAAGCCTGCGGAGCTGCGGGCCTACGAGGAGGCGTTTGCGAGCGTCGCTCAGTTGGCGCAGAGTGAGGCAGAATCGAGGGACACGATCAAGGGCATCATCGGGGAGCTGCGGCATGACTGACCTGACCGGCGCCGTCTGGCGCAAGAGCACCCGCAGCGGCGGCAACGGTGGCGAGTGCGTCGAGGTCGCCACCAACCTCCCCGGCGTCGTCGCCGTTCGCGACTCCAAGGACCGGGTTGGGCCGGTGCTTGCCTTCCCCGCTGCCGCCTGGGCCGCGTTCACGGTTGCGGCGGGTACCGGCCACCTCGCCGGACGGCCGCTCGCCTGACGTCGGCACAGTCGAACATCCGCGCTGAGCGGCCTGATCCTCGGCTGCTGATCGCCACGACGGGCCCGGAGCCCTGCCCCGTCCCGCTTCGGTCGTTTCGACCCGCCGCCGACCCCGCTTTTGTAGGTTGGCGGGGAGCGCCAGGCTGCCCGCGCCTCCGCTCCCCGGTGCGGCGTGCCAGAGGAGGCCGAGGTGGTGACGTCCAGTCCGCTACCCCGGATCCTTCGCCGGCGCGGCGAGCCCGACTATCCAACGTTCCTGGAGCTCTTCTTCGATCTGGTCTACATCTTCATGCTCTCCCGGCTCTCGGCGGGGCTGGCCGAGGACCTCACCGTCCGAGGCGCCGCTCAGACCGCCGTCCTGTTGATGGCCGCCTGGTGGGTCTGGGTACTGACCGCGTGGCTCACCGACCTGTTCAACCCCCGGCTGTCGATCATCCAGGCCACCGTCCTGGCGGTCATGTTCGGCACCCTGCTGATGGCGATCGCGGTGCCGCGCGCCTTCGGCGACTACGGCTGGCTTCTCGTCGGGGCGTACTTCGGCATCCATCTCGTCCGGGACGCCGTCCTCATCCCGGGTACCCGGGTGAACCGCCAGATCCAGGCCAGGAGCATCCGGGTCTTCTTCTGGTTCGGCGTCACGGCGGTGCCGTGGGTGGCCGGGGTGTTCGTGCACGGAACGGCCCGGCTGCTGCTCTGGGCGGTCGCGGTGGCGGTCGACCTCGGGTCGGCCCGGATCGGCTGGCCGACGCCGAAGCTCGGCCGCACCGAACTGGCCAGCCAGATCTTCACCGGCCCCCACCTGTCCGAGCGGCACCGCGAAATCTTCCTGATTTCCCTCGGCGAGCTGATCCTGAGCGCCGGCATGGGGCTGGCCGGCAGCGGCTTCCAGGCCGGCCGGGTGGCCGCGAGCGCCGTCGGGTTCGCCAGTGCGGTCCTGCTTTTCCAGCTCTACTTTCACCGGGTGCGGCAGTTCCTGTCACCGCCCGCCGTCACGGTGGTGGAGCGGGTTCAGCCCGGCACTTCCACCTCGTACAGCCATTTGGTGATGGTGGCCGGGGTGCTGGTGGTGTCGACCAGCGTCTCGCTGGTCGTCGACCGGCCGTTCGACGCGGCACCAGCCGCCTGGGTCGCCGCCATCCTCGGCGGCCCGGCCCTGTTCCTGCTCGGGAGTTGCCTGTTCGACGCCGTGCTGACCGGCCGGGTCCTCTGGTCCCGGGCGCTGGGGATCGTGGTGCTGTGCGCCATCGCGCCCGTGATGGCGCTGCTTCCGCCCCTGGCCATCCTGATCGTGGCGAATCTGATCCTGCTGCTCATCCTGGTCTGGGAGACGCTGCCCGCACACGCGCGGCTGGCCCGGGCCGCCGTGCCGACCGGGTGAGGGTCACTCGAGCGCCGGTGGCATCGGCGTACGGGCGTGCAGGTGGGTGCTCACCAGGTTCGCCGCAGCGATCAGAGCCAGGATGGTCATGGCGAGTAGCGCGACCACGACCGGCGGCAGCAAATCCGCAACCGGTGCCACGCCAGCCAGCAGGACCAGCCCGGCCAGCCGGGACCGGGAGATCCGACCGAACACCGTGTAGTCCAGCACTCCGCGACCGACCAGGAACATCGCCGGTCCGCCGAGGGTGACGGCAGCCCAGGCGGGCGGGGTCTCGCCAAGGGGACGCATCACGACGAGCCGGCTGGTGACCGCCATGCCGCCGATGCCGGCCACCATGATCAGATGGGTCACCGCGGCGGACTGGGTGAGCAGCGCCGGGTTCGTCGACCGCGCGATGGCGTCGGTCAGCAACTCGCCGGCGCGGTAGATGTAGATCCGCCAGGCCAGCACCACGATCGTGAACATCACCAGCAGCGCCCAGGCCCGGTCGATCGTGTACTCGCTCAGGCTGAAGGTCGTCCCGGTCACGAAGAGGGCCGCGCCGAGCGCGACGATGACGAACTGCCGGTACCGCTCGGCCACCCGCTCGCCGACCAGCTGCCACTCCTGCGGCTGTGACCGCCCCAGCCTCGGCGCCGGCCAGCCGAGCGAGGCGGCGACGTACTCCACGGCGATCGTCACCGCCCAGATCATCAGGCGGGCAGGGCCGGCAGCCAGCCCGCCACCGATCCAGCCGACCGCGGCGATGGCGTACCAGAAGACGATTCGGCCGCTGCGGCGCGGCTCGGACGCATCCCGCAGGAGCAGAAGATAGTAGATGCTCGACCCGAGGTGGACGGCCAGGTAGGTGCCCGCGAAGAGCAGGCCGCGCCCGCCGTACGCGTCCGGCGCCGCGGCGGCCAGCAGCAGGCTGGCGGCCGCCACCCCGATGAACTGCACCTGGACCGCGGGCCGGGCCAGGTCGAGGGTGTCGGCAGCCCACGTGGTCAGCGCCCAGACCAGGGTGAACGCGAGCAGCAGGACCAGCGTCTCCGCGACGCCGGTCCAGCTCAGATCGGCGGCGAGCGTCTTGACCAGGGAAACCAGCGCGAATACGTAGACCAGGTCGAAGAAGAGTTCCAGGAACGCCGGCCGCCCCGGGGGCCGCTGCACCGGGGCCGCCGCACCGGCACCGCCTTCCGTTACCATCGGCCTCCTCCGGGACCGTCGCACCGTCCTCGCCAGACGACATTACGGGCACCGGTACGGCGACAGCCGCACATCTCCTGCATGCCCCGCCATAGCGGGACCTTTCAGATCACGGCCTGAGTCACGGCACCGGCGGATCCGGGTGTTCGGCCCGGGCACCCTCCGCTGCTTCCTCGGCGATGAGGCGGTTGTCCGCCAGGAAGTCGATCGCACGCCGCAGCGCCCGAGCCTGGTGAAAGCCCTGCCAGACCGAAACGAGGTGCGGGTACTCCTCGTACAGCTCATTCCGGAACCGCCGGAAGGCGCCCCTGCCCTCGATCGCTCGGCGCAGCCTGCGGCCTGCCCGCTCGTCGCCGAGTCGATCGGCGAAGTCGGCCATGTCCCCGTGCCAGACATGGGACGGCACCGGATCGATGGGCACCAGGTCGAGTTCCTCGAGGTCGACGGGCGTCTGACCGTCGATACCCCCATCGACAGTCCAGAGCAGCACCTCTGCGGTGGCCGGGTCGATCAACCACCGATGCTCGTACGCGCTCTGGTCCTCCAGCGCAGTGGCAATCGCCTCGAGATCGAAGTCGTCTGGATCGCGCACCCGTCCCGCCTCGCCAGTGGTATGCCCTTCCCGGGCCATCGAGGATACGCCGCGCTCTCGGCGACCGGCCGACGTGCTGCCGGGCACGAAACTGGTACACCACGCAGAGCCACCGGTTGGTAACGTGGCGACGACATTCGCCGATCGGTGGCCTCTGGGGAGGGTGGCGCATGTGGTCGGACGAGGCTGCGCTGGACGCGGCGGCACGCCGGCTCGACGACTGGGAGTCGTCGATCAACGAGCGCGCGGCACAGGCCAAGGTGCTGTCGGCGCAGGTCCAGCAGCTGACCGGGACGGCGCAGAGCCCGGATCGGGCAGTGGAGGTGACAGTCGATTCCTCCAGCATGCTGGTCGGTCTGCGGCTGGACGAACGAACCCGCCGGCACGCCGCGGCGCAGACCGCCCAGCAGATCCTGGCGACCACCCGGGCCGCGCACGCCGACCTGCTGCGGCAGGTAACCGAGGCGACCACCCGGGCCCTCGGTGGCGACGATCCGACCGCCACCGCCGTCGTCGACTCGTACCGCCGCCGGCTGGACCCGGACCAGGGCGCGCCGGATGCCCACCGGTGACGGCATCCAGGTCGACCCCGACGACCTGACCCACCACGCCGGACGTCTCGACCGCAGCGCCGACAGCCTCGACACCGCCCGACAGGCCGGACAGCATGTCCGGCTGGGAGCTGACGCGTACGGGCAGCTGTGCGCCGTCATGCCGATGCTGCTCGACGGGCTGCAGCGCACCGTCGTGGACGGCATCGACGGTGCCGCCCGCTCGATCCGCGACACGGCCGGGAAGCTGCGCACCAGCGCCGACCGCTACCGGGCAACCGACACTCACGCCGAGCGGCTGCTCCGGCAGGCACGGGACGGCCGGTGACCGCAAACCCGCTCGTCGCCAACCCCGCCGACGACCCGCCGAGCGCGTGGGCTGGCCTCTGGATCTGCGAGGACATCGAACTCATCGCCCAGGGGGTGCACAACGGCAGCTGGATCGACGGCAGCCTCGGCGTGGTCAGCGCCGGCCTGGACGCCCTCGCGTTCGTCTCCGACCCGGTCAGTGCGCTGCTCCAGTACGGCATCGCCTGGCTCATCGAGCACGTCAAGCCGCTCAGCGAAGCACTGGACTGGCTCGCCGGCGACCCGGCCCAGATCACCGCCCACGCACAAACCTGGCGCAACGTCGCCGCCTCGCTCCGCGACGAGGCCGCCACGCTGTCGCGCGCCGTCCGCGCCGACGTGGCCGGGTGGGGCGGCACCGCCGGCCCCGCCTACCGGCGGTGGGCGAACGAGCAGCAGCAGGCCATCATGGGGCTCGCCCGGGGCGCCGACACCCTCGCCGCCGTCACCGAGGGCGCCGCCGCGCTGGTCGCCGCCGTCCGGCTGCTCGTCCGCGACGCCGTCGCCGCCTGCGTCTCCCGCCTGATCGTGTACGCGGGCGAACTCGTCCTCACCGCCGGGCTGGCCACGCCCCTGGTCGTCGAGCAGGTCACCACGACGGTGGCGGCGTGGGCCGCCCGGATCGCGCGACTGCTGCGCGGGCTGCTGGCGAGCCTGCGGCGGCTGATGCCGGAGATCCGCCGACTCGGCGACCTGATCGAGAAGCTGAAGCAGGCGCTGACGCGGTTGCACCGGCAAGCACCCGAGCCCTCGTCGTCGCGCGGCACAGAACCACCGCAGGTCCCGCGTGATCCGAACGCGCCCGATTTCAGCAACCCTGACATCGACTCTCGGAAGATCACGGCGTACGCCATGAACCCCGAGCATCCCGTGGGCAAGAACAAGTACCGCGTCATCAATGCCGCCACCGGCCTCGGGCCGGACGACGCCGCCACGATCGAGCAGCAGATCCGCGAGGGCGTGCGACAGGGTTCGCCGCTCCTCGGCAAGGCCGACCAGTACGGCCAGCGCTGGTCGGTCGACGTGCCGCTGACCGGACCCGCTGGAACTATCATGGTCCGTACCGCGTGGATGCTCGAAGAAGGTGCCGCCACTCCCCGCCTGGTCACTATCTCCTTCCCACCGAAACAAGGATGACCGTTGGACCTGTACGACCTGGTCGAACTCCGAGAGGCCTTGCCAGAGGAAAACCTCCCTGCGGGGGCGGTCGGCACCATCGTGCACGTGTTCCACCGCCCGGAACTCGCCTACGAAATCGAGTTCACCGACGAGGACGGTCGTACGCTCAGCAGCGTTGCCCTGACCCCCGACAGAATCCGTCGCGTCTGGACTGATCGCTCGTGACAAAGTCTCTGCCAGCACGGGCTGGTGAGTGATCGGATTGGATCGGGCCGCCATGGGAATGATGGTCGTCGCCCGTCGGATCCTGGAACTCCCCGGACGAGGTGCGATACGAGTTCGGGTTCGAGGATCGATTCGACCGGGTGCTGACCATCGATTCACGCACCCTTGAAGCGCGAGTCGAGGACGGCGACTTCAACGCCGCAGCGAGCGCCATCACCGCAAAGATCGTCAACGCATGGCGCTTCGCTGGAGGCTTCCCCGAGCGAATGATGTTTGCAAGTTAGGGAACGCAGACAACCGACCGAGGCGAGTCGATCTGGACCGCCCTCATGTTCGGCGAGGACACCGGCCCACCGCACGTGGACTTCTACACGCTCGCCCACCGGCTGCGCTCCGAGTACGAGAACATCGACGACGAGGCGCTATGGCAGAAGGAGGGCGAACGCCGCTACGCCGCCGCACGCTAATCGCACCTGCGTCAGCGCGCGTTGGCGAACGCCAGGAACGGGCTTGGCTGCGCGCTCCAGGACACGTGCAGCGCCTCCCGTGCCCGCGTACTCGCCACGAACAGCAGGCACCGCTCCCGGAGCAGGTCGCTCTCATGCTGCATCGGATCCACTTCGGCCGGCGTGACCTCCTTGGCGAACGGCACCGACCGCGCCGTGACACCGACCACGGCCACGCACCGGAACTCCAGCCCCTTCATCGCGTGCATCGTGGCGAGCCGCACCCCGTCGACGTCCGCGCCCGGCTGGTCCCGCACCCGCACAGCCGGGATCCCAGCCGCAGCCAACGCCTCCTGCACGGCGCTCAGAGTGGTGTTGAACCGGGCGCACACCGCGATCTCGCTCGCCGCCACGCCCTGCTCCCGCCACTCCCCCACCCGCTTCACGAGCGCCGCGATCTCGGCCTGGCTCGTCGGGTACCCGGCGGCGTGCGGCCGCTTGCCGTGCAGCAGTGACCGGTAGCCGGCGAGGCTGTCGTCGCCGTCGCCGCCGAGGTCCTCGATCCGCGTCCCGACCAGCACTCCGGTGGACCAGGACAGGATCTCCTCGGTGCTGCGGTAGTTGACCCGCAGCCGGCTGCTGCGCCCGGCGACGGCGATGCCGAGGGCGTTCAACGAGACGCGGGAGTCGTAGATCCGCTGGTGCGGGTCGCCGGTGATGAAGAGGTCATCGGGGCCGGGCGCCACCGCGGCCCGTAGCACCCGCCACTGCGCGGGATGCAGGTCCTGCGCCTCGTCGACCACGACGTGGTCGTACCCGTGCTCGGTGCGGTCGGCGAATTCGAGCAACTGTGCCGCCCGCGCGCAGATCTGCAGGTGGGTGGCGGTGCCGGCGGCCGAAAGCTCCTTCTGGAACATGTCCACGGCGTCCCACACCCGGTCGCGCTGCCGCGGGCCGAGCGCCGACCCTCTCCCCCGCCGGCTGGCCGCGCGGTACTCCTCCGGGCTCTGCACGTTGTGGGCGAGGATCACGTGCCGGAACTCCTGGGCGAGGAACTGCTCGGTCCAGGGCAGGTTCAGCCTGCGGCACACCCGCCGCCAGACCTGCCGCTCGTCCACGTCGCCGATCGGGGTCGGCACGCGCCCAGCGAGGGCCCGCACGGTGCGGTGCGCGAAGGCGTTCACCGTGGTGACCTCGACCCGCGCCAGCCGCTCCTCGTCGTCGAGGAGCAGCGCGAGGTTCTCCCGCAAGGTTGCGGCCAGGGCATTGGTGTACGTGGTGAGCAGCACCCGGCTGTCGGGCGTACGCGATAGCAGGTGCTTGACCCGGTGCAGCGCCACCACGGTCTTCCCGGTGCCAGGCCCACCCGTCACCTGGGCCGGCCCGTGGTAGGAGACCCGATACGCGACCCGCCGCTGCGACGGGTGCAGGAACACCCGCCAGGCGGCGAAGGGCTTGTCGAGGATCTCGGCGAGCTCATCCGGCCGGGTCACCAGGGTGATGCGGTTGGCGGTGTTGGCGATGGCCACGGCCAGGCTCTCGCTCGGCTCCGGCGTCGCGTCCACCGGACGGCGCTCGGCGACGAGGTCGCGGTAGACCTCGTCCGGCGAGAAGCCTTCGGCGAGGTACTGCAGCACCTCGAACTGGTCCTCGGGCAGCAGCGTGCCGAACGCCTCCAGCTGGCGCTTGTCGGTGATCGTCCGTACCGCCCGCAGCACCTGATCGTCGATGCCGAGGTGCCGCAGTGCCGTGTCGGAGTGGCGGGCGAACAGCAGGCTCGGCGCCTCCGCAGCCGCCTTCTCCAGCGCCGGGGTGAGCTGCTCAATGGCGACGACATTGCGGACCTCCAGCGCCCGGGTCGCCGTGTTGACCGTGTAGAGCCGCTTCGCGGCCCAGGTGTACGCGTCGTCGTGCGGCACGACGTTGAGCAGCAGGAAGGTGTCGCTGCCGTCGTCGGGCGCCAGCACCACGCCGCGCCAGAAGTCCGTGATCCGGATGGTCCGCATCCGGAGGTCCCGCGCGTTGTTCACCGACTCCAGATGCAGGCCCTTGTCGGCGTGCAGCTCGGCGATGCTGAGCCGCTGGAACTTGTCCATCGCCTTGCGCACGCCGGCCTTGATTGGCTTCTCCAGGACGTCGTAGCTCTGCCAGAAGCTGTTGGCCAGTGCGAGCTGAGGCACGTGGTGACCTTCCGGATGGGATGAGGGGCTATACCGTGGCGAGGGTGTCCTCGTCGGGTGCATGTGCCTGGTCGTAGAACCAGGCCAGGTGGTCGAGGAGCGCCTCCCTGTCGTCCGCGTCGGCAAGGACTGTCAGCGGGAAACCGGGCCGCAGGGCAATCTTCGCAGGCGCGATGTCGACATCCCGCAGCTGGTTGAGCCGCTGCCGCAGTTCCTCCCGCAGGGCGACGTCGGTGAACGGCGTACGCACGCTCAGGTGCTGGAAGACCACCTCGAACTTGCCACTCGGATAGATCACCGCCGGCCAGATGCTGCCGAGCACATGCTCCCTGCGGCGGGCCATGAGGAAGCAGGAGGTCTCCCCGCCGGTGCCATAGGACAGCGTGCCGCCCAACGTGGTCCATGCTTCGAGCAGGACGAATGTGGCCGTGGCGACCGTCGGGCCCTGTCGGGCCGTGAGCTGCTCGATGAACCTCTCGGCGTAGGTGCCGGCCTTGCCTGCCCGCTGTCGCGGCACCCGCTCCGGCACCTCCTCTGGCGTCAGGCCGGCGAGCTGCGCCAACTCCTCGGTGCTGATCCGTTGGGCCTGGTCCGCCCGCCCTTGCTCGTCGAACTTGACGCCCTCGGCGATCAGCAGGTCGCGCGGGTCGTCCTTCCGGTCGGGTTCGAGCCAGCGGAAGCCGGGCGCGATCTTGCCATCGACCTGCAGAACGCGGTGGGCGTTCGGCACCGGGTGGTTGGCGAGTCGGACGCCGAGCGGCATCGCCGCGGTGCCGATGAGGGCGGCCAGGTCGCCGTACGTGGTCCAGGAGCCTGCGGGCAGCTCGGCCAGTGCCTTGGTCATGATGTCCCACGGCACCTCGGATTGGTTGCCGGCCTGTTCCGTGGGGCCGGGCCAGGTGGCGAGAATCCGGTCGGCGAGGGAATCGGCCCGGGCGTAGATCTCCGGACGTCCCCACCGGTCCCGCGACGTGATCTCCCGGCTCAGCCGGACACCGCTCTTCTCCAGTCTGGCGCGCTTCGCCGCGAACGGCTTGTTGCCCAACTCCGGGTTGTAACCGGTGAGGGTAAGGTTACCCAGGGTGTGCAGCAGCGATTCGTGCAACTCATCGAGGTTTTCGTCCGGCCCGAGGTCGGCGGCGAGCATCTGCCTCCACTCGTCGGTGAGCGTCTGCGGCAGCACATGCTCGATGGTCGCCTTCTCCAGGGACACCGGCTCCTTGCTGTCATACGACTGCTCAAGCCACCGCAGGACCAGGGTGCGTTGGGATGCCCGGCCGTGGAGGTAGAACGGGGTGGACCGCACCGCGGAGCGCACGGCGGCGTCGGTGGCGTAGTGCTTGCGCCCGGTGGACAGGTAGGCCCGGACCGCCTCGTCCACCGGCAGTTCCGTGCTCATTTCGGTGACGACGGAGAGCAGGATGCGGTTGATGTTCATCGTGCTCCGCCCGATCACCAGGCGGCGGACGAAGAAGCTCTCCACGTACAGCATCGCCTGGGCGACCTGCTCGGACGTGGCCGTGCCGCGCTGACGGCGGTCGAGCAGGTGCAGAGCCAGCGGGTAGACGGTGGTGGTGCCCCAGGCGCTGAGCCGCTCCAGCCGCTGTCGCACGCCCGGGTCGTTCTCCTCGTCGGGGTGGAGGATGACCCGCAGCAGCGCGCCGAGGCGGGCGAAGCGCCGCACCTCCGCCTCGATCTCGTCCTCCGCGCGAAGCGCCTCGAGGCGCGTCTGCTGGCTCGCGTAGATGTCGGTCTGTTTGACGCGCGGATCGCGGTGGACCAGGTCGAGCCAGAAGAGCAGTTCAAGCTCCGCTGGTGCGAGCTGTTCTTGAAGCGGCCGCCAGAGGACGTCATACACGGTCGACCCCTGGGTGGGCAGCCGCATGAAGAGGTAGTTGCGCAGCAGGTCGGCCTGGGTGAGCTTGAGCCCGGTGTTGTTGAGCGACTCGAAGATCCGGTAGACGTTGTCTCCGGGTTGAGCGGTGACGGCCACCAGCCCCAGACCGGTGATGACCGCGCTTTCGATCCGTGCGATGTCCAGCGGGTTCTCCGGGTCGTCGACGGCCAGCGCGTCGACGAAGAACCGGTACGCCACACTCACCGCGTCGGTGGAGTCGGCCTTCATCGTCGACTTCACGCAGCCGACGTACGCGTCCCGGTCGTGCTGGGTGGGGACGAGTTTCAGCCAGCGTTCTTCCTCGAAGGGGTTGGTCAGATACTGGTGGTCGAGCCGGACGCGATGGTTGGCTCCCTCGTGTTTGGCGCGGTGATCGCGGATCGCGCAGAGCAGGATGGACAGGCTGGTAAGCCGCTGCTGCCCGTCCACCACCAGATATTCTGCGACGCCCGCCGGGCTGATCTTCGGGCTGGGCGCGAGCACGAGAGAGCCGATGAAGTGCGTGGCGGTGGGATTGTCCACCCGGTCCTCGGCGAGCTTGCGCACGTCGTCCCAGAGTCGCGCGAGCTGGATCTTGCTCCACGAGTAGGTGCGCTGATAGAGCGGCACCTGGTATTGCTTCGCGCCCTCCAGCAAGCGTTGCAGAGTGGTTTCTTCCGCCGCGACCATGCCCGAACCCCGTCCCTGATGGACCCGCACTTGAACGGGCAACACAACCAGACCACGGATAGCGGGAGCAACCTGGGAAGGGCGGAGAGGGACCGGTCGCCCTGTCGGTTTCCTGACAGGACGACCGATGCCTCACCGCGCGCCGGTCAGGTCAACGCGGCCCGGCGACGGCGTGCCAGGACCGAAACCGCTCAAGTGCCGTCAGCGCTACCGCCGCAGCGCACGGACGAAGCCGACCCAGGAGTCGGGGGTGAACGCGAGGACCGGCCCGCTGCGGTTCTTGCTGTCGCGTACGGCGACGACGCCGGGCAGGTTGTCGGCGACCTCGACGCAGTTGCCGCCGTTGTCGCCACTGCGGGTGCTCTTGCGCCAGTGAGCGCCGGTCAGGTCAGCCATGGTGGACCTCCTCGGAAATCTTGATGATCAACTGTCGGGACTGCCCCTCATCCAGGGCCAACGACTCGAGGCTCGCCCAGATCCGCTCGTAGGCGGCCAACTCCTCCTTCCGGTCGAGGTACAGCGCGCCGGTCAACGACTCGCTGTAGACGACCGACGGCTCGGGCTCGACGCGGCTGCCGAGCGGGAAGTCGAGGATCACGAAGGACCCGGCGACGGCACCGAAGTGCAGGCCGGCGGCCAGCGGCACGACCCGGATGGAGACGTGGGGCAGCCGGCCGATCTCCGCCAGGTGCCGTAGCTGTTCCGCCATCTCCGCTGGGCCGCCGACGACCCGCAGCAGCACCGCCTCGGAGAGCATGACGTCGAGCCGGGGCGGCGGGGGCAGCCGCCGCCGCAGGAGCATCTGGCGTCGCCGCCGCACCTCGGCCAGGCGCTCCCACTCGTCGTCGGTCATGCCGGACCGGTGCTGGTAGACGCCGGACGCGTAGCCAGGGGTTTGCAGGAGTCCGGGAATCAGCGTGTCGTCGTGCTCCCGTAGCCGGCCGGCGGCCGCCTCCAGGCCGACGTACAGCTCGAACCAGTCGGGGATGGTGTCGCCGTACGCGTGCCACCAGCCCTTCGCCTTCGTCTCGCGAGCCAGGCCGGTCAGCGCGGCGGTCAGCTCGGGGTTCGCGCCGTACAGCTCGCACATGGCCCGCACGTCGAGCCCGCGCACCGCGCCGATGCCCGTCTCGATCCGCCACATCTTCTGCCGGCTGCACTGCAACGCCTCCGCCGCGCCGTCCAACGTCATCCGCGCCTGGGTCCGCAACTCCCGCAGCGCCCGCCCGAGCTGCCGGCGCGGCACCGTCGACCCCATGTCTTCAGCCATCCGCTCCCCGCCCCTCGACCGGGCCGCTCCCCCGGCACTGCCCGGCGGTCCGCTCGCCGGACGGCCGCGGGTCGTAACGGTCCGCGCGCCCGTTCCGCGTCGGAGCCGCCCGCCACCGCTCGGGCCGCTCGTAGACGACCGCGCCGTCGCACCGCGAGGTCACCCGCCCATCGGGTACGCCGTCAGGTGCGCCCGGCCGACCGCCACGCCCCCGCACGTCGCCATCCGGTACGACCTGCCCGACCAGGTCAACTGCGACCTTCCCCGCCCGCAAAAACCACTTCCATCGCCTGCCCATATCGCCTCCCCGGCTGCCGTCCCGGTCGAGGCGAGCGTAGCAGACCTATAAAGCCTGTAAAGATAGGAAGGGGTTCCTTTACATGACCTCAGGACTGGCTGCTTCCCTGATCACATGCCGTACGCCCAGCCGCTTTGGCGCCAGATCAGGGAGGATCTCCGCGCCAAGATACGGGCTGGCATCTACCCCCCGGGAAGCAAGCTTCCCTCCGCGCGGCTCCTCGCCGAGGAGTACGACACGAGCCACGTGACGGTTCGACGCGCCCTGGACTCCATGATCGAGCTCGGCGAACTCGTCGGTCGCATGGGTATCGGCGTCTTCGTCGCTGATACCTCAAACCGGGACTCATAGGCGCGAAGCCCGCCCCAGGAAGTCGCTCCTGGGGCGGATCGCAGAGGCTATCCCGCTGTCTTTGCGGTCGAGGTCGCCGCGTGTCGAGGGCCATGCCCCGGCGGCGGGGTGAGAGTCGAGGTGTAGTTCTCTCCGTCAACCAGGGGGTTGGTCAGGCTTACGCCCGCAGCAGCCATCCGGTCATACTCGACGAGGATCAACGCCTTGGTTCGGTAGATGCCGTACTTCGCCTCGTCCTTGCGCTTAACAATCGGGAACGTTCCCATGACGTAATCCACGTCATCTCGCGAAATTCCGTAGAGATGGAAAAACAACGCGTCGAGTTCAGCTCGCATCACGACTCGCCGCTCGTCGTCCCAAACGAAGGGAGCGCCTAGGTCCCCTAGATCACTGGCAAAAGGCGCCATATCGTAAGCGGTAAACGAGAGTTCGAGAACCCGTGTCATGATGAAGTTGCCATGGGAGGCAAGATCGCGTGGAACCGGGACTGGCAACTGCTCCAAAATGTAGTCTGACACGTGCAGACCGCCTTGGCGCAGCCGCAGCAGGAAATCGACAGCGAAGGTGTTGAAGAGCGCCAGCAGAAGCGGTGCGTCAGCGGCATTTCCCGGGAACCCGACTCTCAATGTGAAGTCAGTCGCCGCGCGCGGCGCAGCTAAAGCTATCAGAGTTCGCTCATCGCTATTCCGCGCAACATCAGCCCAAAGCAGGAGCCACTGAGCGGACCATAGCTTAGACAGCTTTGCATCTACCTCAGATGCCGAAATAGATCGCCGCCCTCGATTAGCCCACGCCGCCTGCCTGAGTTCTGTTGGTGTTGCGTACCTAGTGGTGTCGGACACCTCGTTTTCGTATGTGGCGAATCGGTGATTATAGGCGTGCGTTAGCTTCGATTCCAACATCATAAGATTGCCCACTCGAGGGCTGATCTCCCTCGGGCACACGGCATCCACTTCAGGAATTCCCATGTTGAAGATTCGACGGATCGTGAGTTTGTAAGGACCGAGGGACTCCGCAGGTCGCAACGGATCGAACCTCCTCGCTGCATGTAGTGATATTTCGGCGTCGCGGCGGGAGCGGAAGACGGGGCAAGTGCCGGTGTTGGGGTTGAGTAGGGTTATCTCTTCGGGCGTAAGAGTGAATGCTTTGTCGACGTCGCCTAGTTCGGCCGGATCATGAAGGAAGAAGGCAAACTTCGCGGCAGGTTCATGCAGTGCCCGCCCAGTCAGAGAAACGATGCTGAACTTGAATGAACGATGGACGCCAGGGAATAGGGGCGCCGCGTTCTCGAAGTCGTAGAGCGCTGCGATCGAGCCGTTGACCACGAGATCCTTGAAGAAGAATTGGGTGGTGGCGTCCGTGGCAATGCCCGTCGGAAGGATCATTCCCATCCGGCCGTACGGGTCGGTCAACTTCCGGCCCTGTTCGGCGAAAACCGGATCCGTCTTGATCCGACCGCGTCCGCAGAGCGGAAAGACGCCCGAGTTGCTGGCAAAGTGGCGCGTTCCGTCGATCTGGCGCTTCGCGGCCTCGTATGCCTCGTGCAGCAACGGGTTATTTATGCGCAACCCGCCAATGAGCTTCTTGCGCCTCGCGCCCGCCGCGTCGGCGATCTCGGGTGCCCGCGCTGAGAAGAACTCCTGCTCCTTGAGCTCAAGGTGCTCCCATGGAGGGTTACCCAGGACGCAGTCGAAGCCGCCGGCCCAGCCCGTCGCCGGGTCGATGCCGGTGTCGTACTCCGGCACCTCGAAGACCTCGGGGAACTCCAAGTGCCAGTGGAAGAAGCGGTATTGCCTGCGCAGCCGGGTGATCTCGTCGTGGGTCGCTTGCGGCGCGGCCGAGGCGTCCGGGTCCTCCAGTGCGCGGAAGACATCGTGGGTAACGGCGGGCGGCGCGTCGGCAGCCTTCTTCCACATAAACGCGGCGCACCACGCGTCGGCGACGTGCAGGGCGCGGGCGTACTCCTCTGAGGTCTTCCAGCTCTGGTACGCGGACGCCTGCCTGCGTACGTCGCCAAGATTATTAGCGGGGGCCGCCGTGATCCGGCGCAGGTCCTGGGCGAAGACAGCGTTGGCGACTTTCGCCCCCTCGTCCAGGTCGAAGAGGCTGCCCTGTCCCTCCCGCTGTTTGACGTTCTGCTTCTCCAGGGCCCTAGCGTACTTCTTGTCGTCACCCTCGATGGGCTTGAACGCCTCGTCGGGGATGCCTTGCTTCAGCAGCGCGGGCGTGGCGCCGATCAGGGCGTTGCCGCACTTGATGTGGGCGTCGAGGAAGCTGAGCGGCTTGCCCGGCTCCAGGGCCTCCATCCAGAGCGACACTTTGGCCAGTTCCACGGCCATCGGGTTGAGGTCGACTCCGTAAATGCAGCGGGCGACGACCTCGTGCAGGGCGTGGCGAACGGCGTCGACGGTCGGCTCGGGGTTGCGTTCGCGGACGGCGGCGACCCGCTTGGCGATCCGGCGGGCCGCAGCGACGAGGAAGTGGCCGGAGCCGCAGGCCGGGTCGCAGACGGTGAGCGACAGCAGTTCGTCAACGATGGCGTCGCTCGGGTCGGGCTGCCCGGCCGCGGTGGCGGCCTGCTCACCGCGCTTGACCGCGTCCTCGATCACCGGGTCGAGCGCCGAGTCGAGCAGGCAGTCGATCAGCGAGGAGGGCGTGTAGTAGGAGCCGGTGGTCTTGCGGGTGTTGCCCGCCAGTTCGACCAGCTCGAAGGTGCGGTCCACCGCGCTGTGCTTCGGCACCAGTTCCAGCAGGGACTCGTAGATCGAGCCCAGCTCCTCCGCGTCCAGATTGCGGTAGTCGACGGACCGCCACCGGCGCGAGCCGGCGTCCCGCACCAGCGACAGGTGCCGGACCGCCGTCAACAGGTGGTCGTTCGACACCGAGAGGCCACGCAGCGGGGCGTCGGCGTCGCTGGCGTCGAAGAGGCCGCCGAGGCCGGGCAGGCCCAGCTCCGGGCGGCCGTTCTCGTCGCCGAGCGCGTCCAGGACGATCCGCAGCGCCTGGTAGAGGTCGGCGTGCGTCGTACCCCGGCGTCGGCGCGCCTGCGCCCGCAGCCGGGCGGACGAGAAGTACGCGGCATACCGGTCGCGGGCCTGCTCGTCGGCGTCGGGGTGGTGCAGCGCGTCGCGGTCCTCGGCGACGAAGAGAAAGAGCAGCCGGTAGACCAGGCGCAGCAGGGCGTTGTGCAGGGCCTGCGGGTCGATGTTCTCCCGCAGCGCGGCGTTGTCGGGGTGGCGCAGGAAGCCGGTGCCGAGCGCGGTGATCGCGTCCTGGACGCCCTTGCGGAGCTGGTCGAGCGCCCGGGTGCCGGCGGTGATCGCCTCGGTGCGCCACTTCTCCAGCCAGCACGTCGACGGCGCTGCCCCTTCGGCGACCTCGAACCGGGAGACGTGCAGCAGCCGATACAGCAGCACGAACTCGCTGAACAGCTCGCCGTCGAAGATCGCCTCCAGGTCAAACTCCACGTACGCGGCGGTGGCGAGCGCGCTGGAGTCGCGCAGCAGCCGCAGCTGCCGGCCGTTGGTGAGAACACCCCACAGGTGCGCCTCGGAGCGGTTCAGCAGCTCCTGCACCAGCGACTGCGGCGGCACGCCGCCCGCCCCGGCCGGCCGCTTGTCCAGCGCCGCGTTCCACGGGGCCAGGTGGATCGGCACGTGGTTCCAGCGGTGGCTGACCGTGAACGTCTTCGCGCCGTCGTCGGACGTGATGCCGGTGTCACCCAGCGCGGTCAGCCGTCCGAAGCCCAGCTCCGCGAAGAGCGGTTCCAGCCACTGGGTGACCGCCAGGCCGGTCGGGTCGGCGGGGGTTTCGGCCTCCGGGGCGACGGGGAGCCGGTCACGCAGCTCCTTCCAGACCGACTTGAGGTAGTCCCAGTGCCGCTCGGCGTCGTCGCGGACCGACCGGGAGCCGATCACCCGGTAGTCGGCGGGCTTTGCGCCACTGACGTCCTTACCCTCGGAAATCCGGACCAGCATGTCGGCGGGGATCAGCCCGCCGATGGTGTGGACGGCGGAGAAGACCTGGTTGCGGGCGGTGGCGGACATCAGGCGTTGCCTCCGGCGGCGGGGGTGGAAGCGGGCAGGTAGACGTAGGCGCCGAGGACGTCGGCGGGCTTCTGCGCGGTGACGGTGAGGCCGCGGACGATCTCACCGGCAGCGCTGCGCACCCGACGGTGCGAGGCGAGCAGGTCGGCGGCCAACTCCTCGCCGTACGCCTCAAGGTGGTCGGTGACCTCGGGCAGCCCGTCGAGGATCCGGCTCATCGTGCGCTCGCCGAAGTCGGGGTCGGTGTTCTCGTCGGCGGTCGCGTCGAGCAGCCGCAGCGCGTCCCCGGTGGGCAGCCAGGTGGCGTTCGCGGGCGCGCCGGCGAAGGCGAGCAGCCGGGCGTCCTCGGCGACGAGCTGCCGCATGCCGGTGCGGGAGGGCAGGGTGAGGTGGAATCGGTAGCGGACCAGCAGCAGGGTGGTGCGGCCGGTGACGGCGCGGGTGCGGATGACGCCGCAGCGGCGGGCCGGGCGCGGGCCGCTGACCTGGTCGTCGAGGGCGGCGTTGAGGACGTACCCGGCGAGGGCCACCACCGCCGGGTCGGTGCGGACCAGGGCGGCCTCGCCGCGCGCGACGGCCGCCGTGGCGCGGAACGGGACCGGGCGGCCCGACCCAACGGTGTCGCCGCCGAGCACGGGGAGGAGGGCGTCGCGGAGCCCGGCCGGGGTGCCGCTCACGTCGGCGGTGAAATCGCCAGAGCCGCCCGGCTCGTCGCGCAGTACGCCGTCGAGCGCGCGCAGCGCCTGGCGTACAAAATCGCGGATCTCGGCGGCCCGGCCGAGGGTGTCGCGGATCGCGGCGACCTCCCGGGCCACCTCGTCCGGTCGGATGGTGTGCTGGGCGAACCGGGACCGGGAGGTCTTCTCCTTCTCGGCGGCGGACTGCCACTCGGTCGCCAGGGCGGCGGCCTTCTTGTCGATGGCGCGGTACTCCTCGACGTCGAAGAGGCTGCCCTGCTCCTGCTCCTGGCCGCGCAGCAGCAGCCACTCGACGATCGCGTCGGTGACGCCCTGCGAGGCGGCGTCGGGGACGGAGACGGAGACGCCGAGATCCTTGCGAATCTGCCGGTGCTTCTTGATCAGGACGTCGAGGACCTTGCCGTCGATGCCGTTGTCGCTGCCCCAGAGGGTGATGACCCGGACCACGTCGCGCTTCTGGCCGTACCGGTCGACCCGGCCCTCCCGCTGGTCGTGGCGGGTGGGGTTCCAGGCGAGGTCGTAGTGGACGACGGCGTCGAAGTGGTGCTGGAGGTTGACGCCCTCGGAGAGGCAGTCGGTGGCGATGAGGACCCGACGGGCGGCGGGGTCGTCGCCGGCGGCTTCGGCGAGTTCCTCGATGCGCTGCAGGCGTTGCTGCGGTGAGAGGGTGCCGGTGACGGCGCGTACCACGGTCTTCTTGCCGAGGGCGCCGTCCAGATGCTCGGCGACGTACTCGGCGGTGGGGATGTAGCGGCAGAAGACGATCGGGTGGTAGCCCGCCTTGAGCAGGTCTTTGAGGTGCTTGACCAGCGCCGCCAGCTTCTTGTCCTCGGCCGGGCCCTCCAGCTCGGCCGCGCGGTTGGCCAGTTCGGCGAGCCGCGCGCCCGTGTCGACCTCCACGCCGCCGGCCTCTGCACCGGGCGCGACATCCAGCCCTTCCAGCGCATCGGTATCGGAGAAGTCGCTGGTCAGCGGGGCACCGAGCCGGTCGGCCTCTTCGGCGGTCACGGCGGTCGCAGTCGCCGAGCGGGTGCGCAGGGTCTGCGCGGCGGCGCGCGGCGAGGACACCAGGGACCGCAGCAGCGCGATCGCCGACCACCAGGCGATCCGGGCCTCCCGCCGGCCCTTGCTGTCCGCGGCGGTCACCCGCTCGCTGGCGTACGCGATGGCGTCGTTCAAGAGCGCCCGATAGGCCGGGGTGAGCTTGTACGTCTCGTCCTTGAACTCCCGGTCGGACGGGAACGCGGTCTCCTCGGCGAGGCTGTCGTTGGCGAGGCCGTCCTCCCTGGTGAGGTACTGCCGCACGTCGGCACGCTTGCGATGCACGAAGTGCTGGGCGAGCATCCTCCGGCCGGCCTCCGAGCCGAGCTCGACGGTGGCGAGTTCGGGCCGGACCAGGCTGAGAAGGTTGCGGAAGGCACTCTCCTTGCCGCTGTGCGGGGTCGCCGTGACCAGCAGCAGGTGGCGTTCGGTGTCGGCGGCGACGCGCTGCAGCAGCTCGAACCGGAGCTGGTTCTGAGTGGAGGTGTTGTCGTCGGCGGCCACGCAGGTGTGGGCCTCGTCGACGATCACCAGGTCCGGGCAGTGGCGGACGAAGTCGTCGCGGTGCCGGGTCGACTTGATGAAGTCCATGGACACGATGACGTGCGGGTGCCGGTCGAAGAGCGACTGGCCCAGGTCCAGCCCGCGCTCCAGCCGGGACACCGTAGAGGCGAGCACCAGCTCGGCGTCGATGCCGAACTTAGTGCGCAGCTCCGCCTGCCACTGCTCGGCCAGGGCCGGCGAGCAGAGCACGGCCAGCTTGGCCGCGCTCCCCTGGGCCAGCAGCTCGCTGGCGATCAGGCCCGCCTCGACGGTCTTGCCGATGCCTACGTCGTCAGAGATGAGCATGCGCACGGTCTTCTGCCGCAGCGCCATCAGCAGCGGCACGAGCTGGTAGGCGCGGGGCTCGACGGCGATCCCGGCGAGCGAGCGGAAGGGGCCGGCGCCGGACCGGAACCCGATGCGCAGCGCCGAGCGGAGCAGGCTCGCCGCGTACGCGTCACCGAGGTCGGAGGGCGTGGGCGGAGCGAACTCCGCGCTCTTGACCTGCTCGAAGGCGGGGAAGACGGCGGCGATGTCGTCGTCGGCGCCGCCCAGCGGTCGCAGGACCAGCATGTCGGGGGCGCTTTCGGGCAGCACGACCCAGTCGCGGCCCCGGGCGGAGACCAGCGTTCCGGCGCTGAAGGTGGTCATGAGGCTGTTCCTCGCGTCGTCGTGGTGAGGTGGCGGTCAGGGGATCAGGCGCCGGTGCCGAAGTAGCGCTTGTTCCTGGTGGCGATCGCGGACCAGTCGGCGTCGTGCGGGAACCGAACGACGTCCCAGCCCATGTCGAACAGTCGCTCCTCCGCCTCGCGGTCGCGATCGGCGACCGACTCGTGCTCGTGGACCGGCCCGTCGACGAACACGGCGACGTTCGCCCCGGGCAGGCGGTAGACGTAGTCCGGGCGGGCCAGCGCCTCGGTGACGAAGACCTGCGCGTCGTCCGGCAGCCGGAAGCCGCGCTCCTTCAACCAGGCGATCAGCTTCCCCTCCAGCTTGGTGTCCGACTGCGCGGTCAGGCGGGCCAACTGCTCCGTCCGGGACTCGCCCTCGCCGCTGGTTCGCGCTGCTGCCTGAGCGAACCGCAGCAGCAGATCGCGGATCGTGTGCCGGTTGATGGAGTGGTGGTTGAGCTGGTTGCCGTAGGTCAGCAGACACTCGTAGCAGCCCCAGGCGCACGGGCGGTCCTTGTGCGGGCCGCCGCGGTCGGTGCCGCCCGGGTCGAAGTGGCAGATGTCCAGCGCCGTGGCCGCGGCGCGGGCCAGCGCCCCCGGCTCCGACTGCATGAGCCGCAGTACGCCGGCGCCGCCCTCGGCCGCCTCGGTGAAGAGCATCCGGTCGCGGGGACCGTCGTCCGGCGGGAGCAGCTCGGTGGTGAGTTCCGAGTCCTCCAGTTCGAAGGCGGCTTCGATGCCGCGTTCGAGCGCATACATCAGGGTGAGCGCCACGTCGTGCTCCAGCGGCTCGTCGAGCTTGAGGACGAGGATGTTGCGGCGGTCCTCGACGTACGGGATGACCCGCTTCTTGCGGCGCTTCTCGTTGCCGTCGGCGTCGACCACCGGCATCTCGCTGGAGTCGCCGGACGCCTCGCCGGCATCGCGTTCGTTCATCCAGCGCCCGTCGGCGGGGTCGAGCCAGAAGCCCTCGGGCTCGTCCTGCTTGGCGCGGACCCGGCCGACGTTGGTGATCCGGACGGTCGCCGAGTCGCCGTAGGAAAGCGTGGCGAGCCGGTCGTCGCCGTCCGACACCACCGCGTCCTGCTGACCGGCCCGGGCGCCGTGGTCCTGGAAACGGTACGACGTCACCAGCCGGAAGCCCGCCCGGCGCCGCTCCTCCTCGTCGGAGGAGATCCGTTCCCGGCGCTTGGTGTAGACCGTGTGCAGGTGCAGCAGGCCGTAGGTGGTGTCGCCGAGCGGCTCGTCGCACATCTCGCAACGGACCGCGCCATTGCGGGCGTCGTGGTGGTATCCGCAACTCGTGCAGCGCCGGGCCTGGCTCGTCACCACCTCACCGGCCGCGTCCGGCGGCAGTTGGATGCGGGTGACCTGGTAGCGGGCACCCTCGTGGTAGATCAGCGCGCCCGGCCCGAACTCCCGGATCGCCAGGAAGCGGGGGCGCTGCAGGTAGTCACCGTCACCGGAGCGGCGGCCGGTGGTGGGCACGTACGCGGCCAGCGGCAGGCGCGGGAACGAGTAGCCCGGCAGGAAGCCCTCGCTGGCCAGGTAGCGGTACGGGTTGAAGTCGGAGAGGACCGACCGGTTCTCCACCGTCTCGTTCTTGAGCAGGTTGAGCTGTGTCTCGGCCTCCTTGCGTCGGCCCACGGCGATCCGCCGGTCACGCTCGGAGAGGGTGTGGTCGAGAACGCGGCGGTTCTGTTCGGCCTGGTCGACGAGCGCCGCCCGGAACAGGTCCCGCCAGCGATCGAACGCGTCGTTGAACCGCTTCGGTGTGGTCCGGACGGTGTCCTCGATCCAGTTGTCGTCCCACCACGTCGACTTCTCGAACTCGGGAACCAGCGCGGCGAACACCCGCTGGGCCGCCGCCACCGCCCGCTGCTGCGCGTGCGCGTCCTGCAACGCCGCAGTTATGTGATCATGCAGCGCTAGCGCCGGGTTCGGATTGCGGCTGTCCTCGAGGTAGCTGATGTCGATCGTCTCGGGGATCGCCCGGCCCAGCTTGAGGCCGGCCTCCGCCAACCAGATGGCGTGCACGTGCGAGCGGACCAGGTCCTCGTTGGCCAGGTCCAGCCGAGGGGGTGCCACCGCCCCGGCCACCATCCGCTCGGAGCGCCGGAAGTAGTACTGGTCGTGGCTGTTCCCGGTGGCGCAGTAGGTGGTGACCAGCGCCGGCTGCCCCGACCGTCCGGCCCGACCGCTGCGCTGGGCGTAGTTCGCCGGTGTCGGCGGGACGTTGCGCATCATGACGGCGTTGAGCTCGGAGATGTCGACGCCGAGCTCCATCGTCGGGGAGCAGTAGAGCAGCTTCAGCTCGGCCTTGCGGAAGGCCTCTTCCCGCCGTTCCCGCTCCATGGGGTCGACCTGCGCCGTGTGTTCCCGGGCGGTCAGGCCGGCGAGGGTTCCGGCCGCCGTCTTGTACAGCTCCCGGAAGAAGGTGTTGACTCGCGGCCCGTCGCCGCTGGCGTAGGTCCGCGTCAGCGGGTCGTGACTGCCGGTCTCACCCGTCCCGGCCCGCCAGATGAGAGCGGCTGCCGAGACCTGGTAGCCGGTGACCGGGGTGCCGGCCGAACGCCGGTACCGGGCGGCGCGTTCCGGAACCTGGATGACCTCGGTGACCTGGCCACCCCGCTTGAGCACCTCGAGCAGGTCGGCGATCAACTCCTGGGCGTCGTTCCACGACAGCTCGGGGAAGTGCACCCGGCGCAGGTACTTGCCGAACTTGCCCCGGCCGGAGAGGAACACGTTCGACCGGTCCAGGCCCCGCCCCGACGGCTGAGGGTAGGCAGCCCCGACCTTCGGCTTGTCGCCGGCGGACAGCACCCAGGGGTCGACGAGGCGTTCCTCGCTGGCCCGCTGAAGCGAGTCGAAGTCGTCGCGGAAGTACTGGACGTCGATCGCCAGCCCGCGGCGCATCTCGTCCAGGAGCGCCCGCATGATCTCCGCCCGCACATCGGGCTCCGCCTCGCGAAGCTTCTCGTGGGTGCCGGACCAGCGGTCCTGCTTCTCGGCGAGCCAGGCCAGGTCCTGATAGTCGATCTTCAGCAGGCCGGTCTGTTCGAGGTTCGGCATGGTGATCCGCCAACCCCGCTCCAGATCGAGGTAGAGCCGGAACGCGACGACGTCCCGGAGGGTCTTCGCCGCCAGGTTGGCCAGCGACGGCGGAAGGTCCGCCTCGCGCGCGTAGTCGCCGAGGCTCAGCCCGAGCGCGGCGGTGACCCGCGCGGCGAGGTTCTCGTGGGTGATGCCGTCGTCGCCCGCCTCGACGGCGGCCCGGTATAGGGCGCCGCGAAGCTGTGTGACCTGCACGAAGTCGTTGAAGTGGCCGGCCTGCAGCGAGGCGTCCTGGCGGTTGTCGACGAAGGTGAGCAGTTTGCGCGCCTTCTTGTTCAGCGCCTCCGGTGGCGCCTGCATCAGCGACCGGACGATCGACGCCGACACCAGCGAGGTCGCCGAGGAGCGGCCCTCCTGGTCCAGCGTGGCGAGCTTGGCGAAGTCCTTCCCCCGGGTCTGCTCGTAACTGACACCGCAGTGCAGGCAGAACAGGAACGGGGACGGAATGAACGCGGCCTTCAGGTCGCCGTGCCCCTCCCAGCCCTGCGCGTTGACCGTGATTGCCTGGGGCAACCGCTGCCGATACGAGCTACGGACCACCTCGCGCCCGCCGGCGTCAACCTCCAGCCACGACTCCGGAATCCGCCGGGCCTCGATCGCCTCTTCCTCTTCGGCTGGCCACGGGCGGTCCGAGTCGATGTAGAGGTAGCCGTCGTCGCCGCGGCCACCGGTCGCAGCGGTGTCTCGGCGCGGCGCGTAGACGACCTTGCCGTCCTTCTCGGACCGCCACACGGTCAGGTACTCCTGACCGCACTCACGACAGAAGGCCAGCGGCAGGAGGATCTTGCCGTCCGAGCCGGGCAGGACGAGCTGATACTCGCGGGTGAGGTGCCGGGTGAGCGCGTCCTCCAGGGTGACGTACACGGTGTCGCCCTTGGAGAGGAACTGGTGCAGCCGGAACGCGAAGAGCGGACGCTCGGTGACCGGATCCCGAGCTTCCGAGCCGGCCTTCAGAGTGGCCCGGATCGCCTGGGCGCAGTCGGCGGCGGTCAGGCCGCTCTGCCGCGCCAACTCCAGCGCGGCATCCTCGATCTTGGCCGGCTTCTGCCGCACGAG
Organism: Micromonospora sp. NPDC050495; assembly: GCF_040655175.1. Lineage (NCBI taxonomy): Bacteria > Bacillati > Actinomycetota > Actinomycetes > Micromonosporales > Micromonosporaceae > Micromonospora > Micromonospora sp. NPDC050495. Next base: position 80,131 of record NZ_JBFAJK010000017.1, read on the forward strand.
CTGGCCGCTGACTGGATCCGTGGCGAGCCCGAACCGGGTCTCGATCCAGCGGGCCAGCGGATCGTTCACCAGATCCGCGTACGCCCGGGGAGCGCCCGGCGCACGGAGCCGCTCCATCGGCACGGTGTCGGGCGCCTCGGCGGTGGCCCGGATCAGCGTCTCGCCGATGACGTTATCGCTGCTGACGTCGGTGCCGAAGAGAGTGGTGGCCACCCGCGCCACCGCATCGCGCTGGTCGTCGAGGGTGCCCTCGGTCGACATCGTGGCGGAGGTGCCGATGCACTGCAGGTCGGTCGCCTGGCAGGCCTCCCGGACCCGGCGGATCAGCAGGGCCACGTCGGCGCCCTGGCGGCCCCGATAGGTGTGCAGCTCGTCGAAGACGAGGAACTCCAGCCCACGGGCCATCTTGATGAGCGACCGGCGGTCGTCCGGCCGGGTCAGCATCAGCTCGAGCATGACGTAGTTGGTGAGCAGGATGTCCGGCGGGTTGTCGCGGATCTCCTTGCGCCGCTCGTCGCTCTCCTGGCCGGTGTACCGGGCGTACGTCACCGGCTCACGGCCCGGCCCGTACCCGTCGCAGAGGTACTTGTCGAGCTCCTTGAGCTGGCTGTTGGCCAGCGCGTTCATCGGGTAGACGATGATCGCCCGGACACGCTTCTGGGCCTTCGGGCCCTCCTGCTCGCGCGCCTTGAGCACCTTGTCCACGATCGGAACGATGTAGGACAGGGACTTGCCGGACCCGGTGCCCGTGGTGAGCACGTAGGAGACACCCGACTGGGCCTTCTCGATAGCCTCCCGCTGGTGCCGGTGCAGGGTGAGTGGTCGCCCGTCGCAGTCCGTGCCGCCCTCGGTCTTGTTCGCCTGGAAAATGCGCGCGCACTCCCGGTGCAGCACGGCCTCGCTGACAAGCTCGAGCATGTTGCCGCCGGAGGCGAAGAACGGGTTCAGCGACAGCCAGGGGTCGGGCCACTGCGACTTGGCGTCGAGGTCGCGCTCGACGAAGTCGGCGATCCGGTCGTCGCGGATGATCGTGCCGCCCTCGGTGAAGGCGCGGTAGTCGGTGAGCAACTGCCGGTGCACCCCGAACACGTCCATCCCCGACGTCGGGCCGGTCATCGCTGTTGGCTCCGAAGCCGTAGGTGGGGCGGTGCCCGCCCCGATGGTGTAGGCCGTGTGGAAACGGCTCACCGGGTTGGAGTCCTCCCAACCCGGGACCTTCTCCTCCCCCTTCACCAGCGGCAGCAGCGCCTCGCGGACGGCCACCGCGTCCGCCGGCCGCTCCGCCGGGTCCTTGGCAAGCAGACGTTCGACGAGCCGCTCCAGGCTCGCCGGAACATCCGAACGCAGCACGCGCACCGGCGGCGGCGGCTCTTCCAGGTGCTTCTGCCCTACCTCGTGCGCGGAGCCGCTGTGGAACGGCGGCACACCGGTCAGCAACTCGAACAGGACACAGCCGAGCGCGTACAGGTCGGCGGCCTGGGTCACCGACGAGGCCCGGAACTGCTCGGGGGCCATGTAGCGGGCGGTCCCCACCGTGACACCGGTGCTGGTGAGGCGCTCCGCCTCGTCGGCGTCGATGATCCGGCCCATGCCGAAGTCGAGAACCTTCACGAGCCCACCGCGCAGCAGCATCACGTTCGACGGCTTGAGGTCGCGGTGGATGACACCGGCGGCGTGCGTTGCGGTGAGGGCGTCGGCGATCTGGGTCCCGATCGCCGCGACCCACGAGATCGGCAGTTGCGGCTGCTCGGAGACTAGGTCGCGCAGCGTCGCGCCGTCGAGAAACTCCATGGCGATGTACGGCAGGCCCGACACGTCGACCCCGCCGGAGATCGACCGTGGCAGGTTCGGATGGCTCAGACGGCGCATCATGCGTGACTCACGCTCGAATCGCTGGACGGCCTTGCTGTCGGCGGTCGAGTCGAGGATCGCACCAGTCCGGCTTCGGAGGATCAGCTTGACCGCGACGACGCGGTCCAACGAGCCCTCCGGCGCCTGCATGTCCTCCGCGCGGTGGACCTCCCCCATGTTGCCCCTGCCCAGCGCACCCAGCAGACGGAACCTGTTCGCCACCAGTTCCACATCCACGGCCACTCCTACGTCCCCCACTACCGCCCTACCCGTACGTCAGAGTTCCTGCAACTCGGTCGATGTCGGCGGCCGCTTGCGCCGGCCACGCCTTCTAGCCGGATTCCTTTCGTTTTCCTTAAGGCACGCAGTATGCCCGCTGCTCTGCATCGTTGTAGTCCCCGCCCCGGCCGACTGGATCAACCAGCTGCCGGCCGGCGACACCCTCCCACCGAGTTCATACTTTGCTAGGCTCCGGAGTATGAGTCGGCGCGTGACGATCTCCGTTCCGGATGATGTGGCCGAGCAGCTGGATGCGCTGCCCGCCCGCCAGGTTTCCGCGTACGTCACCGAGGCGCTGCGCCGTCGTCGGATATCCGACGCCATGCGGGCCGCGTTGCGGGCAGCGGGCCACGGCGAGTTCCCGTACGACCCCGTCCGCTCCGCGCAGCGGCTGGCCGCCCACCAGGTCTCACTGGAGGCGCGTGAGGCAGCGATCGCCCGGACGGCGGAGCTGCTGGGCCGCCCTGCCGACGAGCTGCGGGCGGAGCTGGACCGGCGCTCGGCCGCGTGAGCCGGCCGTACTGGGTCCTCGACACCGGCGCGCTGCTGGCGTACGTGCACGGAGTGCCGGCCGTCGGGGAGGCGCTGGTCGAGGTCGCCGATACCGAAGGCACGGCGGCGCTGCCGCTGGCCTGCCTGCTCGAGGCGTACAGCCTGCTGGAGCCGGACGAGCACGAGCTGCTCCGGATGCTGCGCCGCAATCCCGCAGTCCGTACCGTGCTGCCCATGCTTGACCTGGACAACGATGACGAGGTGCCGACCATCGGCAGCATGGCCCGGCACACGGGTCGACTCGGTGCAGGTCATGCCGCCTGGGTGGCGCTGGTGAACCAGGCCGGCGTCATAACCTCGCGGCCCGACCAGATCCGGGTCGTACTCGGCGAAGGCTGGGAGATCCTGGAGGTCTGAACTCACCGCGACTCCCCCGCGGGGCGGACGACACCCCTAGCCAGCCCGTCGGCGGTGAGCTGCACCAGCTCCGCACCTAACGATGCCGCCTCTCGGATTGCCGACTCAAACGCCTCCAGCCGTCGGAACGCCTCGCCGTGCGCCTGCTGCTCGTCCATCGGCAACCGTCGGACCTGCGCCCGCCGGATGTCGAACCGCAGCGTGCCCGACAGACTCGACGCCTGCCTCTCGTTGGCGGTGGTGCGTAGCTGCCCGGCGAGAAACCACGGATCCAGCGCGGCCGGGTTGGGGCGCAGCAGATACATGTTCGGCCCGAGCAGCGCGTTCTCGTTGGTGATCACACGAGCGGTGAGCTGGCGGGCAGCCATTGGGACCACGACATCTCCCGACGCCAACGGAATCGCCTGACCCAGTGAGTGGTCGCCCCGCGGCGACGGCCCGGTTCCCTCAACCACATCCCGCGCGTACAAGACCGGCATCTCGACAAGACCGTCGACCTCAGCGGTCGAGCGAATCGTCGGCCGGATCGGGCCGAGCAGTTGCAGCGCACCGGCCCGGGCCAACTCCCCCACCGTCAGGAATTCCCCGTCCGGCCCCTCCGGCGCGGGCGTGACCTGCGGCATCAGCCCTGGCAGGTCGCCGACGATGGCGGCGAGCCGCTCCCTGGTGCGTACCAGATGCTCTCCAGTGGCCTCGCCCCCGACGGCGGGTTGGCGGCGCGCGGGCGTGAGGTCGACCTCCTCGTCAAGCAGCTCGATCACCGGGACGGCGCGGGCGAAGCCGGCCTCCTCGACGTCGCCGTCCGGTGCGGCGGTGAAGGCCCGCCAGGTGTCGAGGATCCGCCCGTAGTCGCCGGCGGCGGCGTCGATCAGCAAGGTCCGCGCGGGAGGCGGCGCGTCGGGCGCGGGCCGGCGCAGCACCCACAGGTGCAGCGGTACGCCGTGCGGCGCGGCCACCCCGGGCGGGAGCGCGATGACGGCGCGCAGGGCGCCGCGGCGGAGCAGTTCGGCGCGGATGCGGCGGCCGGCACGGCGGCTGGCCACGGTGGGCGGCATCAGCAGCACGGCGTGGCCGCCGGCGCGCAGGTGGGCGAGGGCGTGCTGGGCCCAGGCCAGCTCCGGTTCGGTACGCGGGGTGGTGCCGACGATCCAGCGGGGGTCGTGGCCGAGTTCCTCGTCACCCCAGTTGGTGGCGCCGAAGGGTGGATGGCAGACGACGGCGTCGAAGGTGCGGCCGGCGAAGGCGTCGGCGCGCAGCGAGTCGCCGGTGCTCACCTCCCCCGGCACCTCGCGCAGGGCCAGCCACAGGCCGGCGAGCCGGGCGAGGTCCTCGTCGATCTCCTGCCCGTACGCGGAGGTGCAGCCGGCGCGGACGGCGGCGCGCAGGGTGGCGCCGGAGCCGGCGGCGGGGTCGAGGACGGAGCCGCCGCCGACGCCGGCGAGCCCGGCCATGAGGTCGGCCAGGTCGTCGGGGGTGGCGAACGGGCGACCGGGGCCGGGGGCGGAGAACCGTTGCCACAGCGAGTCGAAGGCGTCCTGCGGTCCGAGTTCGCCGGCGAGCGCGTCGAGGTCGGGCAGCAGCGGCTTGAGCTGCGGTTCCGCTGATCGGCTGGGGCGTTGGCCGCGTTGCCGGGCGAGGAGCAGGGCGCCGACGGTGGCGAGGCCGGCGGCGGGTGACTGGCTGGCGGCGGCGAGGTGGCGCCAGAGCCGGTCGGCGGTGGCGAGCTCGGGAAGTTTGCCCTGCGCGCGGAGCCATTGCTCGACCTGGATGAGGTCGAACTCGGGGCTGGCCGGGGTGCCGCCTACCGGAGCGGGGAAGTCGGCGTGCCGTTTGCGCCAGTTGCTGACCGCGGCGCGACCGACCCCGGCGAGCCGGGCGATCTCCGCCGCCGTGATTGTCGGTGTCTCCTGCACGTTCGGAGTGTGTCACACCTGTCAAGCATCATGTGTGTTGACAGTGTTCACGGATGATGCTCTCATTGACGCCGCAACGTTCACAGCAGGAGGAAAACGATGCGCAAGACCACCACTCTCGCCCTGATCGCCACCGGCCTCGTCGCGTTGGGCTGCGGCGCCGGCAGCACCGACGAGGGCACCAGCAGCAAGGCCGACGCCGGAAGCGCCAAGGGCGACGACAAGCCGGCGAAGACCGCGAAGATCGGCCAGCCGGCCCGAGACGGGAAGTTCGAGTTCACCGTCAAGTCGTCCAAGTGCGGCGTCGCGAAGGTCGGCACGTCGATGATCGGCGACAAGGCCCAGGGCCAGTTCTGCCTGATCACCATCAACGTCAAGAACATCGGCAAGGAGCCGCAGACCCTCGACGGCAGCAGCCAGAAGGCCTACGCCGCGAACGGCACCGAGTACTCGTCCGACAGCGAGGCCGGCCTCTACGCCAATCAGGAGCAGAGCACCTTCTTCGAGGAGATCAACCCCGGCAACCAGGTGACTGGCGTGTTCGTCTTCGACATCCCCAAGAACGTGAAGCTCACGAAGCTCGAGCTGCACGACTCAATGTTCTCCGGCGGCGTGACCGTCTCCCTCACCTGATTCCACCGCTCGACCCGGGGCGGGCGCCGCCGCCCGCCCCGCACCTTCCCCGCACCCCTGTTCACAGAGGAGACCGCCATGACGGACCCGGCCATGCCGATGCCGCCCGACCAGCCCGCGAACCAGCCCGGCGTACCGCCGCAGCCGGCGCCGATCCCGGCCAGTGCTGCCAGTCCCCCGCCCACCGGGCAGCCTCAGGACGCCACGTTCGCCGGCGCGCCGGCCCCGGTCGTTCCCCCCAAGCGCGCCAACACTCGGGCATTGATCGTCGGCGGCGTCGCCCTCGTCATCGCCCTCTGCTGCGGCGGCGCTGTCATCGGTGCGCTTGGTGACGGCGATGGCAACAAGCCGGAGTCCATCGCCGCGACGTCGGCCGTTTCGAGCAGTTCCGCCCCTACCACCGCCGCTCCGACCACAGCTGCGCCCACCTCGGCCGCCCCTGCCACGACGGAACCGGCGCCGACCACCGCTCCGCCCACGCCCAAACCGAAGGTGATCAACGGTCGCGGTGACGACGTCGTGCGCATCAAGGAGCTGAGCGAGCTGTCGGTCGTGAAGTTCACCTGCAAGTGCTCGAGCAACACGGTGCTGAAGAGTGACGGAGACGGCCTTCTGGTCAACGAGATCGGCTCGTACAGCGGCAAGCACTGGATCAACCTGGAGGACGGCTCGCTGACCACGCAGTTCGAGGTCGAGGCCTCCGGATCCTGGACGCTGACGATCGGCACCGTCGAGCAGCTGGCCACCAAGTTCCCGACCGGCAAAGCGGCGGGCAAGGGCGACGACGTGCTGATGCTGGGTGGCGACGCCGCCGCCGCCAAGATCACCCACCGCCGCGGCGACTCCAACTTCGTCGTCTACGCCTACTCGCTCGACACCGGGGAGGGCGGTCTGCTGATCAACGAGATCGGTGCCTACACCGGAGTTCGCCCGCTGTCGGCGCCCGCGCTCGTACAGATCACCGCCGACGGCAACTGGACCATCGCGCCCGCCTGACCCCGGCCAACTCAAGCGCGCGGCCAGCCTGCCACAACCTATCCAGCCCGCAGAACCCGGTTCTCAACGTCAGGAGGCGCCGTGCGTCCCGATGAGTTCCTCCGCGCCCTGCACCTGCTCCCCGCTCCCCTGCACGCCCGCGCCCTCCCCCTGCGCCGCTACGTCCGCCGCACCACCTGCACGGACTGCCAGCGCATCGGCGACGCCGTGGCCCTGACCCTCACCGCCGTCCACTACGACCAGCTCGCCTCGGCCGAGCAACTCCTGGACACCGCGGAGGGCCTCGCCACCGCCCACGGCACGGCCTGCCGGCAGCAGCCGGACCGGGAGCGCGGCCGGGGTCGGGTCACCCGCTGGGCGGCGGCGGACGCGCCAGTCGTTGCCGCGACCGACGCCAGCTGGAAGGGCCGGGCCGGCGGCATCGCGTACGTGGTCAGCGACGGGCACTACGGCCTGCGCGGCCGGGGCACCGGCCGGCTCGACCCGACCGGCGCGTCCCGGGTGCTGATCAACGAGCTGCGCGCCGTCGACTTCCTGCTCTCGGCGTACGACGAGGCGCCGGCCGGGATGACCGTCCTTGTCGACAGCATGGTGGCGCTGCGCTGGCTGCATCGCTGGCAGGCCGGTGACCTGAGCACGATGCCGGCCGGCTACAGCCTCCGGCAGCGGCGGTGGGCCGCCCAGCCGACCCTGGTGCGCCTCGCCGAGCAGGTGAGCCGCCGGCCGGACCTGGCCTTCGCGCACGTGAAGGGGCACAGCGGGCACGCCCTCAACGAGGCCGCCGACGGGCTGTGCCACATGGCCCGCCGCCGGACCGAGGAGACCTTCGACGTACGGCCGCGGGCGCACGCCCTGGTCGACGCCTTCCTGCGGGACTGGCACGCCAGCCTGACCCGCTGACACCACGCGACTGGAGGCGACGATGACCGGACCGTTCCCTCACCTCACCCGCACCCCCTGGGCCGGCCCGACCGTGCGGCCCGGCACCTGCCGACGCCACCTGGCCGACCCCGCGCGCTGATCCGTCTCCACGCCGGCCCGACCGCCGCGTCACCCGGAAACGCCGCCCGCGCGCTGCCATCGCATCCCCACTGAGCACGACACGCTGCCGTACCCGCCTGAGCGGAGGTCACCTGATGAACCCCACCGAACCCCTGGTCGAGCTGATCTTCGACCGGCTCGCCGCCGACCGCGTACCCGATGACACCGCCGAGGTGGTCCTGGCCGCGCTCACCGGCGAGGCCGACCTGGACGCGGCGCTCTCCGGCGAGCCGACCACGCTGACGCCGCAACGTTCGAGGTCGGACGAGCCGCGGGAGCGGATCTGGCTCTCCTCGGTCACTGTTGCCGGTTTCCGCGGCGTCGGCCCGGAGCGCACCCTCGCCATCGAGCCCGGCCCGGGGCTCACCGTCGTCGTCGGCCGCAACGGCTCCGGCAAGTCCAGCTTCGCCGAGGCGGTGGAGCTGACCCTGACCGGGGACAGCGCCCGCTGGGCCGACCGCACCAGCGTGTGGCGTACCGGGTGGCGCAACCTGCACGCCGGCGACCCGTGCCGGATCGCCGTGGAGCTGCGGGTCGACGGGGTCACCACGCCCACCCGGGTGGGCCGCTCCTGGCGGTCCGGCGCGGAGCTGGGTGCCGCCGAGGTGACGGTCACCAGCGCGCGGGGCAGGCACCAGGATCTCGCCGAGCTGGGGCTGGCCCGCCCGCTGGAGCTGTACCGGCCGTTCCTCACCGCCGCCGAGCTGGGCCGGCTCACCGCCGGCACGCAGAGCCAGCTCTTCGACGCGCTCTCCGCGATCCTCGGCCTGGAGGCGATCACCGACGCCGACCGCCGCCTGATGGTCGCCGCGCGTCCGCTCGACGCCGCCATCAAGGAGGTACGCGCACAGCGCGCCACCCTGGCCGCCAGGCTCGCGGAGCTGCCCGACGACCGGGCGCGGCGGGCGGCGGAGCTGCTGAACGCCACTCGCCCGGACCTGGCGGCGCTGACCGCGATCCTCGACGAGCCGGCGGAGCCGACCGCCGATGAGGCGGTGCTGCTCTGCCGGCGGCTGGTGGCACTGCAGCTGCCCGACGCCGACGAGGTGACCCGGCTCGCCGGGCAGCTGCGGCAGGCCGCCGCCGAGGCGCGCCGGCACGACGGCGGGCGGTCCCGTGCCGCGCTGCGCACCGCCGAGCTGCTCCGCCTCGCCGTCGAGCACCACGACGATCGGGGTGACGGGCCGTGCCCGGTCTGCGCGACCGGCCGCCTCGACGGCGACTGGCGCACCGGTGCGACGGCGTCCCTGGCGGAGCTGCGGGACCGTACGCTCGCCGCGCAGGCGGCCGCGTCCCGGCTGACCGCGCTGCTGCAGCGGGCGCACTACCTGATCGACGACCTGGACGTGCCCGACGGCGACGTCGCCGACGTGCCGGTCGACGGGCTGCGTGCCGCCGTGACCGCGCTGCGGCAGGCGCCGGGCGGGCCGGAGGAGCTCGCCGACCACCTGGCCGCCCGCTACCCGGAGCTGCTCGCGGCGGTCCAGGCCGCGCAGGCGTACGCGTCGGATCTGCTGCGCCGGCGCGACACCGGCTGGCCGGCGGCGGCCGGCGAGCTGCGGGCCTGGCTGGCTCGGGCCGGGACGGTGCCCGAGCGGGAGGGCGGCCTGGCCCGGTTGACGGCCGCGCGGGCCTGGCTGAAGGCGACCGGGGCGGAGCTGCGCAACCAGCGGGTGGCGCCGTTCGCGGCGCACTCGCAGCGGATCTGGGCGCAGCTGCGGCAGGAGAGCAACGTGGAGCTCGGCACGATGACCCTGGCGGGTACGAACACCCGGCGGCGGGTGGTGATCCCGGTGAGCGTGGACGGGGCGGACAACGGCACCGCGCTGGGGGTGATGAGCCAGGGCGAGATGCACGCCCTCGGGCTGGCGACGTTCCTGCCGCGCGGCTGCGCGGCGGAGAGCCCGTTCCGGTTCATCGTGGTTGACGACCCGGTGCAGAGCATGGATCCGGCCAAGGTGGACGGGTTGGCCCGGGTGCTCGCCGAGCTGGCCGAGCAGCGGCAGGTGGTGGTCTTCACCCACGACACCCGGCTGCCGGACGCGCTGGCCCGCCTCGACCTCGGCCGGTCCCGCATCGTCGAGGTGACCCGCGCGGAACGGTCGGTGGTGACGCTGCGGCGCGGCTCCGACCCGGTGCGCCGCTACCTGGACGACGCCCACGCCCTGGCGCGCACCGAGGAGATCGCCGCCGAGGTACGCGGGCCGGTGGTGGCGGAGCTGTGCCGTTCGGCGATCGAGGCGGCCTGCCACCGGATCGTGTGGCAGCGACGGGCCGCGCGCGGCGTGCCGTACGACGAGATCGAGGCGGCCGTGGTGGGCGCGTCGCGCCGGCTGGCCACCACCGTCGCGTTGGCGCTCTTCGACGACGCCGGCCGGGGCGGTGACGTGCCCAGGTATCTGAGCCGTCGGCACGGGTCGCGGGCGGTGGACGCGTACCAGGCGTGCAAGGAGGGGGTGCACGGGGCGTACCTGTCTGATCTGCCGGACCTGGTGGCGGACGCCCGGCATCTCGCGGCGGCGCTGCGGGAGCACGTGGCCGCGGTGCCCGCGCCGCGCAACGGTGCGCAGGTCCGGTCGTGACCGCGCCGACGCCCGCGCGCTGCCTGGCGGCGGCCGACCAGATGCTGCGCGGCGCCGGCCCGCTCGGGGCGGCCGCGGTGACCGCCGGGTGGTGGCCGCGGGCGTGCGCCTGCCTGATCCGGCTCGCGCTCGAAGGCGGCATCGACGCCTACTGGCGGCGGACCCGGCCGGTGGTGGCCGCGTGCCGGCAGGGCCGGGCGAAGCAGCTGATGCTGCGCGGCCGGCTCGGGCCCGGTGGCACCGTGGCCCGGCGGATCGCCTTCGCGTGGGCGACGCTGTCGGCCGCCGCCCACCACCACTGCTACGAGGTGGCGCCGACGGCCGTCGAACTGCGTCGCCTGCACACCGAGGTGAGCGCCCTGCTCACCCACCTCAGCCGAGAAAGAACACCCGAACGATGATGCGGCCGGTGGGACATCCCCGGCCGAACGACCGATTCCGTCAGGACCGGGTCCCCGAACAGCCTGTTACGGCCGCCGCCCTTCGACATCCGTTGTGGACGCGGGGCGACGAAGTGACGCCGCCCGGCCGTACGGTGTGGACGGATTGTCGGACCTGGCGGCGACTCACCTTCCGCGTGACGACCAAGGAGTTCAACGCATGGCGACAGAGGCCCTCGACGGACCGGTTCCGGAGGCAGCCGTACCCGGGCAGCGCATCCTCGACCTGCTGGACAAGGCGATCGCCCTCCAGAGTCCACTGGTGCGCAAGAACATCGCCCGGGCCCGCCAGCGGAACCCCGAGGCGACACCGGCCGAGGCGATCCGCAGCCTGGAACGGATGTACGTCAGCGCCCTGACCGGCACGGGTGCCGCCGTGGGCGGAGCGGCCGCCGCGCCCGGCGTCGGCACGGGCGTCGCGCTGGCACTGTCGGCCGGCGAGGCGCTGTCGTCCCTGGAGCTGAGCGCCCTCTTCGCGCTCTCCCTCGCCGAGGTGCACGGAGTCCGCGTCGACGAGATCGAGCGCCGCCGCACGATCGTCATGGGCATCATGCTCGGCGGCTCCGGCTCCGCCACGATCTCCAAGGTCGCCGAGCGTACCGGGCAGCACTGGGGACGCCAGATCGTCGCCAAGGTGCCGACCGAGACGTTGCGTCAGATCAACAAGGTCCTGGGCAGGCACTTCATCACGAAGTACGGGACGAAGCAGGGCATCATCGTGCTCGGTCGGATAGCACCGTTCGGTATCGGCGCGGTGATCGGTGGTGGCGCCAACGCCGCCCTCGCCACGCTGGCGGTGCGGGCCGGCCGTCGCGCCTTCGGCCCAGCCCCGGCTGAGTGGCCCGGGCTGACCGCGCCAACTCCCGGGGACCCGGACGACTGACTCGCGGTGCCCTCGACGACGTCGCTCACGATCGAGGTGGGCCCAGGGGGTCGCGGAGGTGGTACAGATCCTCTCCGAGGCGGTCCCCCGGCCGGCTGGGAGGCGTTCCTGGACAGCGTCAAGGCGCGGTGAGGCCAACCTCCAAGGATCGCGGTCAGGCGACCATGGGATTCGGGGGATGATCGGATTGGCATCACAAAGGTCCCCGTCCGAACCTCCCGGACGGGGACGCCATCGCCGCTCGGTTCTCGACCACCCGAGCATCTCACTGTAAGTAGGCTGTCCATAATCCGACAGTTATTCATCACCCCTTGGATTCGGCCAGTCACAATATCCACACTGATGTATGGCCCGCTCAGACGGTACGCCCAACGCAAGTCGGAGCCGCCAATCACCACCCCGGCCGCAGGTGCGTGCGCCCGATGGCTTCCCCCCGTCGCTGCAGCCCCTGCTGGCGCGGATCGCCGACCGGCGTGCCGCCCGCAGCGAAGCAGCCCTGCAGGCCGACATCCGCCAGCTTCTGCTGGCGGCCGACGTTGGACTGCACGCGCTCTACTACTGCGCGATCGAAAGTCGTGCGGAAGGCAACTATCTCAGCGCGATCCTGAACAGCCCAGCCCTCACCGCGCTGGTCCGTCCACTGATGTCGTACAGCAAGGACGAGCGGCACATCGACAAGCACCTGTGGAAACTACCCATCCCCCGGTACGACGACGCGGACCCGACCCACCAACGGCTCGCAGAACTCGGCCAGGACCAGTGTCTGTTCGTGGCCGGACTCGACCTCGAGGAGGGGCGACACTTCGTGACATTGCGCCGGCGGGTCCGAGCCGAACTCGCGGCCCACCCGGCAAGGGCCGAGATCGAGGCCATCGTCATAGAGATGCTCGGCTGATGGGCACTTCTCGGGTCGCCGGGTCGGAGGAACGGCCGGTACTGCGCAGGGCACATCGGATCGTGAACGTCGGTGGTGGCGACTACGCCTTCACCGACCTACGCAAGACGGATCTCGGCGGCGTGCAGAGCCGACAGTTCCGCTTCTTCACGCCGGTGCGGCGGGACCGGATGCGCTTGCCCACCTCGTTGCCGGAGTTCGCGGGATTGCGGCATGTGGCCAATCTGTCCGACAGCCCGGTGACGGTCGCGGCGGAACTCGGAGGGCACTGGTCCGAGCACAACCTCGCGGCCATCACACACGTCGCCGCCTGCAACTTCCGCTGCTCCTACTGCTACGTCGACTACCGTCATCTGGCCGGCCGGGATGCCTTCGTCACAAACGCCGACGGTGTGGTCGACGAGTTCCTCGCGCTCAGGCGTACGGCTCAGGCCGCCGGCCGGCAGCTCAGCCTGTTGCGCGTCAGCGGCGGGGAGCCGCTACTCGCACCTTCCCTCGTGATCGAGGTCTATCGCGCGCTGGCGGCGCGCGACCTGCTCGGGTCCGTCGTCCTCAAGGTGGAGTCGAACCTCTCCGCTTTGCCGTACGCCTGGCAGCAGAGCGCCCTTCGGCTTTCCACGATCGAGGGCGAGGCGCTGCGGCGCGTCAAGGTCCACACCACGCTTCACCATCCGCCCGGCAGCGGCGACTGGCCCGCCATCCGCGACGGAATCGTCCTGGCCCTTGAACTTGGCTTCGATCTGTTTCCTGCGGTCGGTGCCCACGACTGGACCGCCGAACAACTCGACATGACTTTCCACGAGTTGTCCCGGATCAGCCCAGGGCTCCCGCGGCGACTCGCGGTGCGCCCGTTCCACCTGGACTATCCCGCACTGGCGAACCGCCGGAGGCTGCCTCGACCGGCAGACTCCGAAGCGCCTTCAGTGACGTGGGAGAAGATTCTGCGACGGCACGCCGATGTCGGGTATCTCGACGAACCCCGACATCTGGTACCGCTCACCTGAGCACCCCTACCGACCGAGCACCTGGAGGATCGATGCCGGAAGTCGAGGCAGTCACGATATGCAGCAGTTCCAAGTTCTACGACACGGCCCAACGTGCCGAGGCAGCGTTCCGCGACCTGGGCATGACCGTCTACACCCCGCGCTACGACTTCAACGAGCAGCATGTGAAGGTAGCCGAGCCGGACAAGATTCGGCTGACCCGCGATTTCCTCACCAAGATCGCGAAATCGGACGCGATCTTCGTCGTCGCCAACGGTGGGTATGCCGGCGTCAGTGTGTGCATCGAGGTCGGCTACGCCGTCGGGCAGGGCAAGCTGGTGTTGTTCTCTGAGCGGCCGGCAGAGTTCGCACTCCGCGCGCTGGTCGACGCGGTAGTCCCGGTCGAGGACATCGGCACCGGGGTGGTATCGATGACCAAGGTCGAAGCGGCGGGCAGGCTGCGGTGATCCTGGCGGTGCCCGGTCCCTCAAGCCGGCTGTACGGCCCAGTCGCGGAGCTCGTCGGCAGCCGCTTCACTGGACTGAGCGAGGCTCACCCGAGGTCGCTGTGGCACCGCCTCGGACCGGACATCGTTGTCGACCCGGTCCTGACCCCCGAGGCGACGGCCCGGGAGTTGACGCATCGCTACCGGGAGACGGTCGCGGAGTTCGCCCGACCGCGCATCGCGGGTCAGATCGCCCAAGAGGTGGTTTGGGACGTCCTGGGCGCCACCGTGCCGTCGACGGTCGTCTTCAAGTACGGCCTCCGCGCCCTTACCTGGCGTAAGGCAGCCCAGCGGGCCAAGCCTTTCCTGTTGTTGATGCATCTCGAACGGGCCGTCAGACGGCAGCCTCCGCACCTCGGGTGAACCACCCGCTCAGCCGACCCGGGCGTCCGTGTGGTCCGGCGGGTCGAACGGCGCGAAGGCGTACTCGATGTCGGCGAGCGCGCGGTGTGCCGAGCGCGGAAGAAGGTGGCGTAGGTGCCACATCGCGACGGACAGGCGGCTCCCGTTCGCCAGACCGTCGTCCCGTGTCCCGGCTGCGGTGAACGACCACACGAGGATCAGGGCCAGGGCGTATCCGGCATCCGGGATGTCGAAGCCCAGGTGGAACCAGCCTTGCGCCTCCTCGGGAATGAGGAACGTGCTGCCGTCCCGGCGGGCCGCGCGGAGGCCGTCGGCGAGCGCCGCTGGCCTCTGGCCCGGTGCGTTGTCCCCGACTTTCCACGTGATATTGAACATCGTGGCGAGTGTCGCCGCCGCCCCGATGATCGCTCGACACTCGCTGGCGTTGAGGTGCCGTCGCGCACGGAGCACCCTCATGCCGCAGGTCCTGCGACGTGTTGCTCCCGCATGAGGGGACCCTCCCATGCGGCTCGGGCTGATTCAAGAACCGCCGGCCCGCCCTGGTCACGGGGCGCGCTGGTGCTTCGGCCCAGGAGGCTCTCTTGACGGAACCGAGCGTCGCCGCCGGTCCGAGCCGGCTCAGGATCGTGGAGTGGGGGCGTCCCGGATGGCGAGGGCGGCCTGCACCAGCGCCGCGTGGGTCAACGTCTGGGGATAGTTGCCCCGGTACTCCCCCGTCGCCGGGTCCACCTCCTCCGGGTAGAGGCCGAGCGGGCCGACGTAGCCGAGCAGGGCCTCGAACAGCTCGACGGCCTCGGCGCGGCGCCCGGTACGGGCGAGGGCCTGCACGAGCCAGAACGAGCAGGGCAGGAACGCGCCCTCGGTGCCGGGGAAGCCGTCGCTGCCGGGCGGGTAGCGGTAGAGCAGCGGGCCGCCGGCCGACAGCCGTTCGCGGACGGCGTCGACGGTGCCGCGCACCCGGGGCGAGTCGGCGTCGTCCAGGTCGAGCAGCGGCAGGACGAGCAGGGCCGCGTCCAGGTGCGGGGAGCCGTAGCTGCGGACGTAGCAGCCGGCCGTGGCGTCGAAGCCGCGGCTGCGTACCTCGGCGGCGATGGCGTCGCGGGCCGTCTGCCAGCGGCGGCGCTGGCGGTCCGGCAGCGGGTGGGTGTCGGCGATGCGCAGCGCGCGGTCCAGAGCGAGCCAGCCCATGAGCTTGGAGTGGACGTGCTGGGCCGGTTCGCGGACCTCCCAGATGCCGGCGTCGGGCTCGGGCCAGCAGCGGGCGACCGTGTCGGCGAAGCCGCGCACCGCCCGCCACGTCTCCCGGTCGAGGCGGTGTCCGGACTGCGCGAACGCCCACGCGGCGTCGACCACCCAGCCGTAGCCGTCGAGCTGGTGCTGGTTGGCCGCGCCGTTGCCGACGCGCACCGGGACGCTGCCGAGGTAGCCGGGCCAGCCGGGCAGGTCCCGTTCCGCCGGCGCCGGACGGCCGTGCAGGGTGAGCAGCGCCGGCAGCCGGGGGCGCTGCAACCGGCTGGCGTGCAGCAGCCAGGCGAGGAAGCCGTGGGCCTCGCGGGACTTGCCGACGGCGAGGAAGGCGCTGACGCCGATGCTGGCGTCGCGGGGCCAGACGTAGCGGTAGTCCCAGTTCCGGATCCCACCGGGATCCTCGGGCAGTGACGTGGTGGGTGCGGCCACCGGCGCCTGGCAGGGCGAGTAGGTCAGCAGCCGGATGGTCAGCAGGCTCCGTACCACGTGCTCGCGGAACGGCAGCGACCGGTCGATCTCGGCGGTCCAGTCCCGCCAGCGGTGCTCGTCGCCGAGCAGCAGCTCCCAGGCGGCGTCCGGCGGGACGTGGATCAGCGGTTCGCCGTGCGCCACGGACAGCACGAGGGTGACCGGCCGGCCGGGCCGGACCGTGGTCACGGTGACCCGGCCGGGCTCGACGGCGAGCGCGGGGGCGGAGTTCAGCGCGACGGCGACCGCGCCCCAGGCGCAGACCAGACCCGCCCGGCGGTGCAGCACCCGGGGCCGGGCGTGCCGTACGCCGAGGCGGGGGTCGAACTCCACGGCGACGTCGACCGCTGCCTGTTCGGCGGAGAGCCGGCGCACCAGCAGGGTCGTCGGCAGCAGGCGGCCACTGACCTCGGTCACCATGCCCTCGGCGAGGGTCAGCCGGCCGCCGCCGACCGCCCAGGTGGTCTCCAGGGTGGCGGTGTGTTCGCGGTAGCGGCGTGCGACGACCGTGGCGGGCCCGGCCGGGCCGACCCGGAACGTGCCCGCGTCCGGGCCGCCGACCAGCCGGCCGAAGATCGGCTCACCGTCGAAGCGCGGCACGCACAGCCAGTCGATCCCGCCGTCGGCGGCGACCAGGGCGGCCGTGCGGGTGTCCCCCAGCAGCCCGTAGTCGCGCAGGGGCGCGGGGGGTCGCCGGGACGCCGGGCCGGATTCAACGGTCATCGAGGATGCTCCGGGACATGTCGCGACCGCGGCTCAGCCGGGCCGCAGGAGCAGCCCGAGGACGATGCCGTAGACGGCGTGGACGGCGACCGCCACCGTGGGGGTCTGCACGCCGTAGTTGAGGCCGAGCAGGCCGGGCGGCTCCAGCACGGCGGTGCGGGCCAGGCCCGCCCGCTCCGAGGCCATCCGCGGGTGGACCCCCGGCAGCAGCGGCAGCAGCACGGTCAGCGCGATCCCGACGTGCAGCAGCCCGAGCAGCCCGCCGATCCACCAGGCGGCCCGGTGCAGCAGGGTGAACGTGGCCGCGTACCCGAGGGCGAAGCCCTGGCCGGCGGCGAGGTGCAGGAAGAATCCGACGACCCGGGCCCGGTCGGGATCCGCGGTGAAGATCGTCCCGAGGACCAGAGGGAAGTCGAGGCGGGTGAGGCCGGCCAGCTGCGCGCTGATCAACGCCGCGGTGAGCGCGGCGGTGGCGACCAGCCCGAACAGGCCCCATCCGGCCCAGTCCATCTCAGGGACGGCCCACGTGGTGCACGTCCGTAGGCGGCACGGCGGGGGTTCGCTCTGTCATGGCCCATCCTCGGCGGGGGAACGTGAAGGCCTTGCGGCTCCGACCGGGGCGCGCCGCGCGCCCGCACGCGCCGGCACGGCCACCCCGGCCCCACCATAAGCCACCCACCCCGGGCCACCGGGCCGCTTGCCCAGGTACGACCGGCCGGAACCGCCGGTCGGGTGGGGCCGGCTCCGTCCGGAGCCGGCCCCACCCGACGCGGGAGATGCGGTCAGCTGACCGACTTGTTGTAGCTGTCGATCGCGCCCTTGACGCTCGCCGCGGCGTCCTTCATGGCCTGGTCGGCGGGCTTGCCGCCGACGATCGCGGCCTCCAGGCCGTCCTCGGACGCCTTGCGGGCCTGCGGCATCACGCCGAGCAGGCAGCCGGCCGAGGCGACCGACGGCGGCAGCGCGTGCAGCTGGTCCACGGCGGTCTTGAACTGCGGGTACTGCGCCACCCAGTCCTTGTCGATCTGCTCGTCGAGCGCCTTGGCGTTGACCGGCACGTACCCGGTGCCGGTGTGCCACTTGGCCTGCTGCTGCGGGCTCGAGGCGAACTTCACGAACTCCCAGGCGGCCCGCTTCTCCTTGTCGCTGTGCCCGACCCCGTCGATCCACAGCGACGCGCCGCCGATGATCGGGCCGCCGGTCGCCGAGCTGCTCGCCTTCGGGTACGGCGCGGTCAGCACGGTGAACTTGCCCTTGGCCGCGTCGATGTAGCCGCGCATGGCGCCGGTGGACTCCAGGTGCATCGCCACCGTGCCGGCCTTGAAGGCGGCCTGGGCGTCGTCGGTCTTGCGGCCGGTGTTCGCCGCGTAGCCGCCCTTCACCAGGTCCGCCCACCACTGCGCGACGCGTACGCCGGTCTCCTGGTCGAACTGCACCTTGGTGGCCAGGCCCTTGCGGCCGTTGCCGTTGTCGCAGTACTCCTTGCCGTCGGTGGCGATCAACTGCTCGATCAGCCAGCCGTAGATGGCGGCGCCGAAGCCGTACCGGACGGTCTTGCCGCCGGCGTCCTTGACGGTCAGCTTCTTCGCCATCTCCCCGATCTCGTCCAGGTTCTTCGGCGGCTTCATCGGGTCGAGGCCGGCCTTCTCGAACGCCTCCTTGTTCAGGTACAGCAGCGGCGTGGAGGTGTTGAACGGCATCGACTGGAGCTTGCCGTCGATCGAGTAGTAGTTGGCGATGTTCGGTTCGATGTCGCCCGCGTTGAACTTGTCCTTGTCGATGAACTTGTACATCGGCACGGTCTGCTTGGAGTCGACCATGAACCGGGAACCGATGTCGTAGATCTGCACCAGCGCGGGGGTGTTCTTCTGCTGCACCGACGCCTTGTACTTGGCGATCGTCTCGTCGTAGTTGCCCTGGTAGACGGGCTTGACCTCGACCTTGCCACCGCTCTGGGCGTTGAAGTCGGCGACCAGCTTGTCGATCGCCGCGGCGTTGGCGCCCTTCATGCCGTGCCAGAACTCGATGGTGGTCTTGTCGGTGGCCTTCTCGAGCACCTCCGCGCCCGGCGCCTCCAGCGCGTCCTTGCCGGAGTCGGTGCCGGACCCGGAACCACCGCACGCCGTCAGCGCGGCGGCGGCGATCAGGGCGACGAAGGCGCTCATGCTCCGGCGGAGCCTAGGTTGTCTCACGGTTTCTCCTCTTTGAGAATTAACGCAGCGCGCCGGCGGTGAGGCCGCGGACGATGTAGCGCTGGCCGAAGAGCACGACGGCCAGGGTGGGCAGCAGGGACAGCGCGACGCCGGCGAGGACGAGGCCCGGCTGGGCCACCTCGGAGTCGTTGAGCTGCGAGATGCCGATCTGCAGCGTCTGGAACTTGGAGTCGCGGATCAGGATCAACGGCCAGAAGTACTGGTTCCACGCGGACAGGAAGACGTAGACCCCGACCGCCGCGATCGACGGCTTGGACAGCGGCACGATGACCCGCCACAGCAGGCGCCAGTGACCGCAGCCGTCGATCACCGCGGCGTCGCGCAGCTCGGTGGGGAACTGCAGGAAGGCCTGACGCAGCAGGAAGGTGCCGAACGCCGAGGCCAGGAAGGGCAGCACGAGACCGAGGTAGGTCAGGCCGCCCCGGGCCAGGCCCCAGCCGGAGATGGCCAGGTAATTGGGGATGATGATGGCTTCCCAGGGCACCATGAGGGTGGCCAGGAACAACCCGAACGTCGCCGCCTTCGCCGGCATGCGCAGGAACGCGAAGGCGTACGCGGCCAGGATGCTGGTGACGACCTGCGCCAGCGTGATGGCCCCGGCCTGGACGGCGGAGTTGACGTAGAAGCGGCCGAGCGGCACGGAGCGGAAGACGTCGCCGAGGTTCTGCCAGTGCAGCTCGTGCGGCACCAGCGCGGGCGGGTAGGTGGCCAGGTCACCGGGGCCCATCACGGCGCCGACGAAGCCGTAGTAGATGGGGAACAGGACGGGGATCGCGGCCAGACCCAGCACGACGTAGACGGCGATCTGCCCGAGGCTGAGTTTCTTCATCGATAGTGGACCCGCCGCTCGAGGATGCCGAACTGGACGGCCGTGCAGCCGAGCATGACGACCAGCAGCACCACGGCCTGCGCGCTGGCTGATCCGAAGTCGGAGGACCCGAAGGCGAACGCCTTCTCGTAGATCGAGTAGACCAGGGTGGTGGTGGCCTGGTCCGGGCCGCCCTTGGTCAGGATGTGGATCTGCCCGAAGCTCTGCAACGCGTGGATGGTGGAGACCACGATGAGGAAGAACAGCTGCGGCGAGAGCAGCGGGATGGTGATCCGGGAGGCCAGCCGCCAGCCGGTCGCGCCGTCCAGCCGGGCCGCCTCGACCACCTCGGGCGAGATCGCCGCGACGCCGGCGGAGAGCACCAGGAC
The DNA here is from genome assembly GCF_040655175.1 of Micromonospora sp. NPDC050495. Lineage (NCBI taxonomy): Bacteria > Bacillati > Actinomycetota > Actinomycetes > Micromonosporales > Micromonosporaceae > Micromonospora > Micromonospora sp. NPDC050495. The sequence goes on from NZ_JBFAJK010000017.1 coordinate 100,253, forward strand.
GTTGTAGCCGAAGTTCATCCACACCGTCGCGGCGGCCACCGCGGGCAGCGCGATCGACGGGTCGGTGAGCCAGTTGACCCGGTCGATCCCGAAGGAGCCGAGCAGGCCGTTGGCCACGCCGATCGCCGGGTTGTAGATGATCGCGAAGATGACCGAGGCGGTCGCCACGGAGAAGGCGAACGGCAGCGCGAACGCGGTGCGCAGCACGCGTACGCCGCGGATCCGGGCCTCCAGCAGCAGCACCACGACCAGCGCGCCCAGCACGGCCGGCAGCACGGAGAAGAGGGTGAACAGGCCCGTGGTCATCAGCACCCGGCCGAAGTCGGCGGAGAGCATCTCCCGGTAGTGCTCGGCGCCGACGTAGACCGACGGGGCGCCGAACAGGTCGTTGCCGTGCACGGACAGGTAGAGCGTGCGGCCCAGCGGCCAGAAGACGAAGAGCCCGAAGACGACCACGGACGGCAGCAGCAGCAGCCAGCCGAGGCCGGTCTCGATGCGGCGTGAGGAGTCACGCCGGACGGTGGGGCGGACGGAATCGGCGGTGGGGGTGCGGTCGTCAGGTGGGGCATTGACGACGGTCGGAGGGGGTGGCACGGCAGCACAGTACCGAAAGAAATCCTCCCGCGCAGGATCCGGACCTGGAAGTTCTTTCCACCGACGGCGGCGCGTCGCCGGGGCGACCGCCCGCGTTCGTCGTCGGCCGCCGGCGGCCCCGTGACCGCCGGCGGGCGCGACCTGGTCTCAGAAGCCGACGGCCTCGCGTAGCAGCAGCACGACGGCGCGTCCGGGATGCGGTTCGGCGTTGAGCACGAGCAGCCGGTTGATGGCGCTCGGCTGCCCGTACGCCACCTGGGCCCGGGCGCTCTCCAGCGGGAGGGCGTGTTCCTCGACGCGGCGCAGCGCGGTGGCCAGGTCCGGCACCACCTTCTGCGCCCCGACGATCCAGATGGCACGGCCGGCGCCGCCGGCGTAGGCCGGCAGTTGGCTTCCGCTGGCCGAGGCGGCCACCAGGGAGCCGGTTTCGGTGACCGCGTTGACGCTGCCCACGACGACGTCGGGACCCGCGGCCAGCCGCCGGATGTCGTCGGCCGCGGTGGCCCGGTCCATGGCGAGCAGGCGTGGCCGCACCGCGTCGTACCGCCCGCCGTCGTTGATGTCCTGGTCGATGCCGGACCGGCGGAGGGTCTCGCTGGCCGCGGTGAAGACGCTGGCGCCCGCGGGGATCAGGTCCCGGACGCGGGCACGCGCGGCGGCGACGTCGTCGAGGATCTCGACGGTGAAGCCGTGCGCGGCCAGCGCGGCGGCGGCCGACTCGAGGCGCTGCGCGGAGGCCGGTTCGGTGAAAGGTGTGGCCGGAGCCGAGGTGGTCATGGTTCCTCCTGGGTCGAACGGGTGGGTGGCGGTTCGCGGGGTCAGCTGGTGGCGGATCCTTCGGGGGCGGCCTCCCCCGGGCGGGGAGCCGAGCCGGCCAGCGGAGTGGTGTCGAGGTAGCGGACCTCGTAGACCCGCTCGGTGAACCGCCAACCGTCCGGGGTGCGCTGGTAGCGGTCGTGGTAGATGGCGAAGTTCTGCCCCTGGCGGCCGTCGAGGGTGCGGGCCAGCTCGTGCATGTAGGTGCGGCCGGTGGCCGTGTCGCCGTCGAGTTGGATGACGCCGGGGTGGCTGTTCTGCACGAAGAAGTCCCACTGCGCCTGCAGCCGCTCGCCACCGACGCGGATCTCCTCCCGGCCGACCAGCTCGGCGGGGATGTTCGGCATGCGCAGCACACCGTCCGGGGTGAACAGCGAGGCGAGGCGGGCGCGGTCGCGCATCATCGCCGCGTCGGTGAACTCGCCGCGCAGCGCCTCGATCTCGACGCGGTCGGCGATGGCCCGGAAGTCGTTCATCGGTTTCTCCCTTGCATCGGGTGTTCCTCGAGTCGTCCGACGACGCAGCTCCCCGGGGTGTCAGGCGACGTGCCCGCCCTCACACTCCGGTGCGCTGTCTCGTCGGACCCGTGAGGATCAACGCGAGCAAGGGAGCCGACGGCGCGATGACCACCCGACCCGAGCCGGAACAGAGCCGGCCCGATCCGCACCTGGGCGCGATGGTGCGCGAGCGGCGGCAGCTGATCAATCTCGCGTACCGGCTGCTCGGCTCGCTGGCCGAGGCGGAGGACGCGGTTCAGGAGACCTACACCCGCTGGTACGCGCTGTCCGAGGCGCAGCGGGCGACCATCGCCTCCCCCGGCGCCTGGCTCAGCACGGTCGCGAGCCGGGTCTGCCTGGACGTGCTGGGCTCGGCGCGGGCCCGGCGCGAGCGGTACGTGGGCCAGTGGCTCCCGGAGCCGCTGCCCGAGCCGGCCGAGTGGAGCAGCGGCGGCACCGCGGACCCGGCTGACCGGGTCACCCTGGACGAGTCGGTCAGCATGGCCTTCCTGGTGGTGCTGGAGGCGATGACCCCGGCCGAGCGCGTCGCGTTCGTCCTGCACGACGTCTTCCGCTACTCCTTCGCCGAGGTGGCCGGGATCGTCGGGCGCACCCCGGCGGCGTGCCGCCAGCTGGCCTCCTCGGCCCGCCGTCGCCTGCGCGGCGGGCCGCCGGACGCCGCTTTCCCGCCGGCCCGGCAGGCCGCCGTCGTCCGGGACTTCAAGCGCGCCTGGGAGGCCGGGGACATCGGCGCGCTCATCGGTCTGCTCGACCCCGACGTCACGGCGACCGGCGACGGTGGCGGCCTGGTCACCGCCGCGCCGCGCCCGGTCGTGGGCGGCGAGCAGGTCGCGCGTTTCTTCGCCGGTCTGGGCGTCCGGGCGGCCGACGTGACGCTGCTGGAGCGCACCGTCAACGGTCAGCCCGGCCTGGTCGCGCAGCGGGACGGGGCCACCGTGGGGGTGTACGCGTTCCACGTCGTGGGCGAGCGGATCACGCGCATCTGGGCGGTCCTCAATCCCGAGAAGATCCGACCGTGGATCGGATGAGCGCCGGGCGACGTGCCGAGCCGCCGAAGCCGCGCGGTGCGGGACGCGGCGAGGGAGAGCCGGCCCGGCGGCCCGGGGGCCGCCGGGCGGTGCGGCGGCGGCTCAGTCCTGCTTGTCGAGGAAGGCGAGCGTGACCGCGGCGAACAGCGGCGAGTCGGCGATGTCGTAGTGGGTCAGGCCGGGCAGGATGGCCAGGGCGTGGCCGCCCTTCGGCCGGTTCTCCCCCATCCAGCCGCCGTCGCGCAGGCCCCCGTCGAGCAGCTTGAACACCTCGACGTAGTGGCTCGGCGGGGCCATGTCCGCGTCGGCGGCCATGATCAGCGTCGGCACCTGCAGGCCGCGGACCTGCTCGGTGTAGTCGTAGTCCTTCGCCATCGCCACGCCGATCTTGTCCAGCAGCCGCGGGAAGTCCTCCGGGCGCGGGGCCACCCGCTGGTAGAGCTCGTACATCGGGGTGTCCTTCATGAATTCGGCGGCGGCCGCGTTCACCTGGCCCTGCTGCTGGAGCAGCTCGGCGTGGATCGCGTCGCGGCGCACGTGCGCCGACGCCGCGACCAGGCGGCCGACCAGGTGCGGGTACCGGATCCCGACCTGCAGCGCGACGCCGCCGCCGAGGGAGAAGCCGACCACGTCCGGCTTCTGCAGTCCGAGATGTTCGATGAGCGCGGCGACGTCGCCGGCCATCAGGGTGACGTCGAGCGGCCGGTCGATGTCGGCGGTGCGGCCGTGGCCCTGCAGGTCGACCAGGATGACCTGGTGGTGGTCGGCGAAGGCGGGCAGGACCGGCGTGAACATCTCCCCCGCGCCGAGCCCGCCGTGCAGCAGGATCAGCGGCCGGCCGGCGCCGTGGGTCTCGTAGTAGAGGCGGATGCCGTTGACGTCGGCGTACTGCCCGGTGCCGGCGGGTCGCTCGGTCGTGGTCATGGTGGGTTCCTCCGGTCGTCTGGTACGGACGGACGCCGGTGCTGACCAGCCGGGCGCCCGGAACTCATCGGTGCCGGCGGGGCGAGTTTCGTGACCCCCGGTCGGGCGGGGGGTCGATTAGATTGGTGCCGTGGCTGACGTGGCGACCAGCGAATCCGTGGCATCGCAGCTCGAGACGTACCGGTCGGAGCTGACCGGTTACTGCTACCGCATGCTGGGCTCGGTCTTCGAGGCCGAGGACGCCGTGCAGGAGACCTTCATCCGGGCCTGGCGCGGCTTCGACCGGTTCGAGGGGCGGGCCGCGCTGCGGTCCTGGCTCTACCGGATCGCGACCAACGTCTGCCTGACCATGCTCGGCAGCGCCCAGCGGCGGATCCTGCCGATGGATCTCGGCCCCGCCGGCTCCGGCCGCGCCACCGACCCGGGCGAGCCGCGCCCCGAGGAGATCTGGGTCGGCCCGGCGCCCGACGGCCGGATCCTGCCGGAGCGCAGCGACCCCGCCGAGGTGGTCGCCGCACGGGAGTCGGTCCGGCTGGCGTTCGTCGCCGCGCTGCAGCACCTGCCGGCGCGGCAGCGGGCCGTGCTGATCCTGCGCGAGGTGCTGGCCTGGTCGGCCCAGGAGGTCGCCGAACTGCTCGACACCTCGGTGGCGAGCGTCAACAGCGCCCTGCAACGGGCCCGCGCCACCCTCGCGACCGCCGACACCGGCGCGGACGTGTACCAGCCGATGGACGACGAGCAGCAGGCGCTGCTCGCCCGCTACGTGCGGGCCTTCGAGGCGTACGACCTGGCGGCGCTGACCACGCTGCTGCACGAGGACGTGACCCTGTCCATGCCGCCGGTGCCGCTGTGGCTGCGCGGCGCCGACGACATCCTGGCCTGGATGACCGGCACCGGCAGTGGCTGCCGGGGGTCCCGCCTGGTGCCGGTGGCGGCCAACGGCATGCCGGCGTTCGCGCAGTACCGGCCCAGCGCGACCGGCGTCGGACACGAGCCGTGGGGGCTGACCGTGCTGCGGCTGTCAGGCGGGCGGATCGCCGAGATCACCAACTTCCTGGACACCGACCGGCTCTTCCCGCTGTTCGGGCTGCCGGCCCGGCTCGGCTAACACCTCGGCCAGCCCGAGCAGGGCCAGCAGCCGCAGCAGCGGCGGGCCGGCGTCCCGCACGACGAACCGCCAGCCGTGCCGGCGGGCGGTCAACCGGAGCCGAGCCAGCGCCTCGACGGTCACCAGGTCGGGCGACGCCACGGCGGCCACCTCGCACGCGACGGTCCCGGGCGGGCGCCCGCGCAGCAGGTCGGCCAGGTCGGCGCAGAGGACGGGGATGTCGGCGCGGGCCACCGCCGCGCCGACCGTGAAGGAGATCCCGGCAGCCGCCACACCGATAGGACCGGCTGGGCGGGCGGAACTCATCGCCGCCGGCACCGATGAGTCCGCCGAGGGCCGCGGGTCTGACCGGCATGAGCATCCGACAGACGCTGCGCACCAGCGGACCCATCTTCCTGCCCGGCGACGACGGCTACGACGCGTACCGCCGGCCCCTCGACCCGGCCCTCGACCCGCACCCCGCCGTGGTGGTCCGGGCCGCCGACGCCACCGACGTACGCCAGGCGGTGCTGGCCGCACGCCGGCACGACCTGCCGTTCGCCGTCCAGGCCACCGGCCACGGCACCCACCGCGCGCACGACGGCGCGCTGCTGCTGCACACCGGCGCGATGGCCGCGGTCCTGGTCGACCCGGTCCGGCGGGTCGCCCGGGTCGGCCCGGGCGCCCGGTGGGGCGACGTGCTGCGGGCGGCCGCGCCGTTCGGGCTGGCCGGGCTCTCCGGCTCCGCGCCCGACGTGGGCGTGGTCGGCTACACGCTCGGCGGCGGGCTGGGCTGGCTGTCCCGCCGGCACGGCCTGGCCGCCGACAGCGTGCTGCGGGCCCGGGTGGTCACCGCCGACGGCCGGCTGGTGACCGCCGACGCCGACCGCAATCCCGACCTGTTCTGGGCGCTGCGCGGCGGCGGTGGCTCGTACGGCGTGGTCACCGCCCTGGACATCCGCCTGCACCCGGTCTCGACGGTGTACGCCGGCGCGGTCACCTTCGGCCGGGAACGGGCCGCCGAGGCCCTCGCCTACTACCGGCGGTGGATCGAGCGGGTGCCGGACGAGCTCAGCACGGCGGTGCTGCTGACCCGCGACGGTTCGCTCGTGGTCAAGGCCATGTACGCCGGTGACCCCGACCGTGGCCGGGCGCTGCTGGCGCCGCTGTGGCGGGTCGCCGGGCCCGCCGTGGCCGACGGCATGCGGGTCGTCGACTACCCGGACGCGGCCATGGGCGGCGTCTCTCCCCGCACCTTCGACCAGGTCCGCTCCCTCGACGACGACCTCGTCGCCGCCCTGGTGGCCGAGCCGGACGCCACGGTCGAGATCCGGCACTGGGGTGGGCGCATCGCGCGCGACCGCGGGGCCGCCGCGCACCGGGACGCGCCGCTGTCGGTCATCCTCGACACGGTTCCGTCGCCGCGCACCGCGACCGCGCTGGACCGGTGCGGCCTGGGCAGCGCCTTCCTCAACTTCCTGTCCGACCCGGCCCGGACCGCATCGGCGTTCACCGCGGCGAACTGGGCGGCGCTGCGCCGGGTCAAGGCGGCCCACGACCCGGACAACGTCTTCGGCGCCGGCCTCGCCGTGCCGCCCGCCGCCGTGCCGCCCGCCGCCGTGACGGCGTCCGCCTAGTTGCCGGGCAGGGCACCCATGAACTCCTCTTTCAACCAAACGGTTGACGGGCGGCGACACGGGGGCATATGCTGTTTTCAACCATCAGGTTGAAAGGGGGGGCGATGACCACGGACGTGCTGTCCCGAGTCTTCGCCGCCCTCGCGGATCCGACCCGGCGCGACATGGTCGCCCGGCTCTCCGGGGGCGACGCGACCGTCAGCCAGCTGGCCGCGCCGTACGGGATCTCCCTGCAGGCCATCTACAAACACCTGCGGGTGCTCGAGGACGCCGGACTGGTCAGCCGGCCGCGCGGGCCGCAGCCCCGGCGGGTACGCCTCGAGGTCGAGGCCCTGGACCTGATGGACACCTGGATCGAACGCCACCGGGACCGCGTCGAGCAGCGCTACCGCCGCCTCGACGCCGTCCTGGCCGAGATGAAGGGACAAGAGCATGGACAAGACCACGGAGACCGTGATCGAGGCGGACCCGAAGCTGCCGGTCATCCGAATGACGCGTGACTTCGCGGCAACGCCCGAGCAGCTGTTCCGGGCCCACACCGATCCCGGGTTGTTCGCCCGCTGGGTCGGCCCGGACGCCGTGACCACCCGGATCGAGCACTGGGACGCGTCCACCGGCGGCAGCTGGCGGTACGTCTCGGCGCACGACGGCGCGGAGTTCGCGTTCCACGGCTCGTTCCACGAGGTGCGGCCGGACCGGATCGTGCAGACGTTCACCTTCGACGGCGAGCCGGACGGCGTCGCGCTGGAGACCCTGTGGTTCGAGGACCTGGGCGACGGCCGGACCCGGCTGCACGCCCAGTCGCTGGTCGACAGCTTCGAGAGCCGCGACGCGTGGCTGCGCAGCGGCATGGAGGTCGGTGTCGACGAGGGCTACGCGAAGCTGGACAGGATGCTGGCCGATGGCACTGTCTGAGCAGCCGGCCGAGCGGCACCGGCAGGTGGCCGGGCTGTTCGCCGACCGGGTCCGGGGCACCTCCGGGTGGGACGCGCCGGCCCCGGTCGCCGGCTGGACCGCCCGGGACGTCGTGCGTCACCTCGTCGAATGGTCTCACGGGTTCATCGCCGCCGGCGCCGGCATCACGCTGCCCCAGGGGCCGTCGGTGGACGACGACCCGCTCGCCGCGTGGCAGGTGCACCGCGACGGGGTGCAGACGGTGCTGGACGACCCGGCGACGGCGGGCCGGGAATTCACCAACCCGCACCTGGGCAGCCTGCCGCTGGCGGTCGCGATCGACCGGTTCTACACCACCGACGTGTTCATGCACACCTGGGACCTGGCCCGGGCCACCGGCCAGGACGACCGGCTGGACGCCGACTTCTGCGCCGAACTGCTCGGTGGAATGACGCAGATGGAGGAGGTCATCCGCTCCTCCGGCCAGTTCGGCAGCCGGGTCGAGGTGCCCGACGGCGCGGACGCCCAGACCAGACTGCTCGGCTTCATCGGCCGGGACCCGTCCTGGTCGCCGGGGCTCGTCCGTGACCGATGAGTTCGGGCGGCGGATCGGGTCTACCCTGACATGACTCGCATCATCGCGGACATCTCGATGTCTCTCGACGGCTTCGTCACCGGGCCCGACCCGGGTCCGGCCAACGGTCTGGGCACCGGCGGCGAGGCCCTGCACACCTGGGCGTTCTCCGACGACCCCGACGACCGCCGGGTCCTGCGCGAGGGGACCGCCCGCTCGGGCGCCGTCGTCCTCGGCCGCCACCTCTTCGACGTGGTCGACGGGCCGGCAGGCTGGGACGACACCTCCGGCTACGGCGCCGGTGAGGTCGCCAGGCCGGCGTTCGTCGTGGTGACCAGCTCACCGCCGGAATCGGTGCGGACAACCGACCTCGACTGGACGTTCGTCACCACCGGTCTGGCCGACGCCGTCACCGCCGCGCGCGAGCGAGCCGAGGCGGCATCGGCGGAGAGCGGCCGGGACCTCGACGTCATCCTCATGGGCGGCGGCGCCACGATCGCCTCGGCGCTCGACGCCGGGCTGGTCGACGCGCTGACGCTGCACCTCGCGCCGGTCGTGCTGGGCGCCGGGACACCGCTGTTCACCGGCGCGGCGCCGCGCACGCTGGTGCAGCGCAGCGTGGTCCCGACATCGACCGCAACCCACCTGACCTACGACATCGCCCGGTGATCCGATGACCACGATCAACGCCAACGGGACCGTGCTGGGCATCGAGTCGTTCGGTGCCCGGGACGCGCCACTCGTCCTGCTCGCCGGCGGCACGACGATGCTCTCCTGGCCCGACGCGCTCTGTGCCCGCCTCGCCGCCGGTGGACGTCGGGTGGTGCGCTACGACCTGCGCGACAGCGGGGAGTCGACCACGACCGATCCGGAGGCGCCCGCGTACACCCTGCGCAGCCTCGCCGCCGACGCGGCGGCCCTCGTCGACGCGCTCGGCGGGGGCCCCGCGCACCTCGCCGGCATCGGCGTCGGCGGGATGGTCGCCCAGGTGGCCGTGCTCGACCATCCGGGCGCCTTCTCGGCGCTCACCCTGGCCAGCACCCGCGCGGTCGCCCCCGGCCCGCCCGACGACGACCTCCCCGACCATGACCGGGCGACGATGGGCCGGCTGTTCGCGCGTCCGATGCCCGACTGGACCGACCGCGAGGCGGTGGCGGAGTTCGCCGCCGCCGGCGCGGAGATCCTCGGCGACGACCCCGTCGCCGCGCGCGCCGTCGCCGCGCGCGTCTGGGACCGTACCCCCGGCACCACGCCATCGGTGCAGCTGGCCAACCAGCTGGGCCTGGTCTTCTCCCGGCTCGACTGCACACCGCGCTGGCGTGAGCGCCTGCCCGGGATCGCGGTCCCCACGCTCGTCGTGCACGGCCGCCGGAACCGCTTCTTCCCCGTCGGCAACGGCGAGGCGATCGCGCGGGAGATCCCCGGGGCACGGCTGCTCGTGCTGGAGAAGGCGGCCACCGCGATCCCCGATGCGGCGGTCGCCGAGGTCGCCGAGGCGATGCTCGCCCTCGGATAGCGGGCCTCGTCAGCCCAGCTTGGCGGTGCTGGCCCGGATGACCACCTCGCCGCCGAGGCGCACGACGCGCCGCCGCCGGCCGGTGTTCTCGGTGAGCGCCATCCGCATCGCCTGCTCGCCGAGCTGCTGCAGCGGCAGGGCGACCGTGGTCAGCGGCGGGGTGAGGTCGCGGACGATGGGGATGTCGTCGAAGCCGGCGACGGAGACGTCGTCGGGCACGGACAGCCCGTGGTCGCGCAGGGCGGCGCAGGCGCCGATGGCCATCACGTCGGTCAGCGCGAACACGCAGGTGGCGGTGAGCCCCCGCGTGAGCAGCTCGGTCATGGCCTGGTAGCCGCCGTCGCGGGTGAACGGCGCCGCCACGACGTTCGCCGCCGGCAGCGGCACGCCGGCCCGGGTGAGTTCGTCGCGGAAGCCGCCGAGCCGGTCGGTGACGGTGGTCAGGGCGGGCGGCCCGGCCAGCACGGCGAAGCGGCGGTGGCCGAGGTCGAGCAGCGCGCGGGCCATCGCGGCGGCCCCGGCCCGGTTCTCCGGCAGGACGCTGTCCACCTTGAGGCTGCGGTGCCGGCTGACCGCGGCGACCCGCCCGCCGCCGTCCAGGTAGGGCCGCAGCTCCGCCTCCAGGGCCCGCTCCCAGCGGGGGTCCTCGAAGCCGGAGCCGGTGAGCAGGATGGCCGGGGCGCGTTCGGCGCGCAGCATCGACACGTACGCGATCTCCCGCTCCGGGTCGCGGAAGGTGCTGGCCAGCATGACCAGCAGGTCGTTGTCGCCGGCCACCCGCATGACGCCACCGGCGATCGCGGAGAAGTACGGGTCGGTGACGTCGTGGCAGATCACGCCGACGGTGCGGTGCGCGGCGCCGGCCAGCGCCCGGGCGTGCGCGTTCGGGGTGTAGGCCAGCTTCTCGGCGGCAGCGAGGACCCGGTCGCGCAGCTGCGGGGTGACCCGCGTGCCGTTGAGCGCCCGGGAGGCCGTGGCCAGCGAGACGTCCGCGGCCCGCGCCACGTCTTCCAGCGTCACGTGGGGCCGTGGCTGCATGGCTGTCCCCCTGTGGAACGTCTTGACCGGACGAATTCGCCGTGGTTACCGTAACACTCCTGAAAGCGCTTTCTGATAGCGCTTTCAGGAGTGCCGCCGGGTTCACCGGGGCCGACCGGGGAGGGACGGACACGTGGAGCGCACGTCAATCGGGATCATCCTCAACGGGGTGACCGGCCGGATGGGCTACCGGCAGCACCTCGTCCGGTCCCTGCTCGCCATCCGCGAGCAGGGCGGGCTGCCCGCCCGCGACGGCAGCCGGATCTGGCCGGAGCTGACCCTGGTGGGGCGCAACGAGGCCAAGCTCGCCGAGATCGCCACCCGGCACGGGCTGACCTCGTACACGACCGACCTGGACGCCGCGCTCGCCGACGACTCCCACCAGATCTACTTCGACGCCCAGGTCACCGCGCAGCGGGAGAAGGCCATCCGGGCCGCCATCGAGGCCGGCCGGCACGTCTACACCGAGAAGCCGCTCGCCGAAGGGCTCGCCGGCTCGCTGGAGCTGGCCCGGCTCGCCGCCGCCCGGGGCGTCAAGAACGGCGTCGTACAGGACAAGCTCTTCCTGCCCGGCCTGCGCAAGCTCAAGCGGCTGGTCGACGGCGGCTTCTTCGGCCGGATCCTGTCGGTACGCGGCGAGTTCGGCTACTGGGTGTTCGAGGGCGACTGGCAGGACGCCCAACGGCCGAGCTGGAACTACCGGGCCGAGGACGGCGGCGGCATCACCGTCGACATGTTCCCGCACTGGCACTACGTGCTGGAGCAGATCTTCGCCCCGGTCACCGCGGTGACCGCGCACATCGCCACGCACATCCCCGACCGGGTCGACGAGGCCGGGCGGGCCTACCGGGCCACCGCCGACGACGCCGCGTACGGCATCTTCGAACTCGCCGGCGGCATCGTCGCCCAGATCAACTCCTCCTGGGCGGTCCGGGTGTACCGGAACGAGCTGGTCGAGTTCCAGGTCGACGGCACGCACGGCAGCGCGGTTGCCGGGCTGCGCGAGTGCCGCATCCAGCACCGGGGCGCCACCCCGATGCCGGTGTGGAACCCGGACCTGCCGGCCACCGAGGACTTCCGCGGCCAGTGGCAGACCGTGCCGGACAACGAGGACTTCGACAACGGGTTCAAGGTCCAGTGGGAGGCGTTCCTGCGGCACGTCGTCGACGGCGTGCCGTTCCCGTGGGACTTCCTGGCCGGCGCCCGCGGCGTCCAGCTCGCCGAGGCCGGGCTCCGCTCGGCCCGCGAGGGGCGGCGCGTCGAGATCGAGGAGATCACCCGGTGACCGCCCGGATCAGGCTCCCCGGCCCGCACGGCGGCACCGCGACGCTGACGCTGCGCGAACCGCCCGGCTGGCGGCGGCCGACCGCCCCGCCGGCCGCCCGGATCGCGTACGCGGCGGCGCACGTGGTCGCCGACCCGTACGCCGACAACGCGCCCGGCTGCCCGGCGCGCCTGGACTGGGACGCGACGCTGGCGGTGCGGCGCGACCTGTGGTCGTGGGGCCTCGGCGTGGCCGAGGCGATGGACACCGCGCAGCGCGGCATGGGGCTGGACTGGGCGGCCACCCGGGAGCTGATCCGGCGCAGTGCCGCCGAGGCCGCCGCCTGCGGCGGGCGCATCGTCGCCGGTGCGGGCACCGACCAGCTCCCCGGCGTGCCCGGCACGCTCGACGAGGTGGTCGCCGCGTACGCCGAGCAGGTCACGTTCGTGCGGGAGTGCGGCGCCACGCCGGTGCTGATGGCCAGCCGGCACCTCGCCGCGCTCGCCGCCGGGCCCGAGGACTACCTGCGCGTCTACGAGCGGGTGCTGCGCGAGGCCGGCGCGCCGGTGGTGCTGCACTGGCTCGGCGACATGTTCGACCCGGCGCTGTCCGGCTACTGGGGCTCGACCGACCTGGACCAGGCCACCGCCACGTTCGCCGCGCTGGTGCACGCCCACGCCGACCTGGTCGACGGCGTGAAGGTGTCCCTGCTCGACGCCGGCCGGGAGGTACGGCTGCGGGAGCTGCTGCCGCCGACGGTGAAGGTCTACACGGGCGACGACTACCACTATCCAGAGCTGATCGAGGGCGACGGGAAACGGTTCAGCCACGCCCTGCTCGGCGCGTTCGCGGCGATCGCCCCGGCCGCGTCGGCCGCGCTGGCGCGCCTCGACGCGGACGACCCGGCCGGGTTCCGGGCGGTCCTCGACCCGACGGTGCCGCTGTCCCGGCACCTGTTCGCCCCGCCCACGCCGTACTACAAGACCGGCGTCGCGTTCCTGTCCTGGCTGAACGGGCGGCAGCCCGGCTTCACCATGGTCGGCGGTCTGCACGGCGGGCGCGGCGTCCCGCACCTGGTCGAGGCGTTCCGGCTGGCCGACGCCGCCGGGCTGCTCCTCGACCCGGAGCTGGCGGCGCGGCGGATGCGCACGTACCTGGACGTCGCGGGCGTGCCCGGATGACCGCCGACCCGCGGCTGGCGCGGCTGTCGCTCAACCAGCGCACCACGCAACGCTGGTCGGTGGCCGAGGCGGTCGGCGGCTGCGTGCGCGCCGGCATCCCCGCGATCGGGCTGTGGCGCAAGCCGGTGGCCGAGATCGGCGTGGCGGCGGCCGCGCGGCTCGTCGCCGACGCCGGGCTGCGGGTGTCGTCGCTGTGCCGGGGCGGGTTCCTCACCGCCACCGACGACGCCGGCCGGGCCGAGGCGCTGGCGGACAACCGGCGGGCGATCGACGAGGCCGCCACGCTCGGCGCCGCCTGCCTGGTGCTGGTCGTCGGCGGCCTGCCGCCGGGCTCCCGCGACCTGACCGGCGCGCGGCGGCGGGTCGCGGACGCGCTGACCGAGCTGGCGCCGTACGCGGCCGAACGCGGGGTACGGCTCGCGCTGGAGCCGCTGCACCCGATGTACTGCGCCGACCGGGCGGTGCTGTCCACGCTCGGGCAGGCCCTGGACCTGGCCGAGGCGTTCCCGGTCGAGCGGGTCGGCGTCGTGGTGGACACGTTCCACGTCTGGTGGGACCCGGACGTGTGGCGGCAGATCGCCCGGGCCGGCGATCGGATCGCCAGCTTCCAGGTCTGCGACTTCCTCACCCCGCTGCCGGCCGACGTGCTGCTCGGCCGGGGCATGATGGGCGACGGGCACATCGACTTCCCGCCGCTGCGCCGCGCGGTGGAGGCGGCCGGGTACACCGGGGACGTCGAGGTGGAGATCTTCAACGCCGAGGTGTGGGCCACCGACCCGGACCGGGTGCTCGCCACCATGACCGCGCGGTACGTGGATCGGGTACTCACCGACTGACCCAGCGTCACGAGTCCGGCCTGTCGGATAAATCAGGTGGCCGCTCCCCCGGGCCCGGGGGCAGGATCGGGATCATGCCCTCCCCGCACCTCACCACCCCGATCACCGCCGACCTGCTGCGCGGCGCGCTCGACCTGGAACAGACCGCCCACGGGGTGCTGCCGCACCGGCTGCCCGCGTGGGCCCGGGCGCAGAACACCGACCCGCAGTTGATGATGGCGGAGGCGATGCCCTCGGGCGTGCGGCTGGTGTTCCGCACCCGCGCCACCGTCGTGGAGCTGGACGTGCTGCCCACGAAGATGGTCTACCGGGGCACCGGGCCGCGTCCCGACGGCCGCTACGACCTGGTGGTCGACGGGCGCCTCGCCGGTCAGGCCACCGCCGGCGGCGGCAAGGTGCTCACCATCGACCTGACCGCCGGCACGTCCGGCGTCGAGCCGGGTCCGGTCGGCACGGTGCGCTTCACCGACCTGCCCGGCACCGACAAGGAGGTGGCGATCTGGCTGCCGCACCGGGAGATCACCGAACTGGTGGCGCTGCGCACCGACGCGCCGGTCGAGTCGGCCGACGCGGGTGGCCGCCGGGTGTGGCTGCACCACGGCAGCTCGATCAGCCACGGCTCGGACGCGGAGAGCCCCACCGGCACCTGGCCGGCGGTGGCCGCCACGCTCGGCGGCGTGGAGCTGGTCAACCTCGGATTCAGCGGCAGCGCGCTGCTCGACCCGTTCACCGCCCGGGCCATCCGCGGCACCCCGGCCGACCTGATCAGCGTCAAGATCGGCATCAACCTGGTGAACAGCGACCTCATGCGGCTACGCGCGTTCGGCCCGGCCATGCACGGCTTCCTGGACACCATCCGGGAGGGCCACCCGCACACCCCGTTGCTGGTCGTGTCGTCGATCCTGTGCCCGATCCAGGAGGACACGCCCGGTCCCGGAGCGGTGGACTTCGTCGACGGGAAGGTGCGGTTCCGGGCCACCGGCGACCCGGCCGAGGTGGCCGCCGGCCGGCTCACGCTGCGGGTCATCCGCGCCGAGCTGGCCCGGATCGTGGCTTCCCGGGCCGGCGCGGACCCCGACCTGCACTACCTCGACGGGCTGGAGCTGTACGGCGAGGCCGACTACGCCGAACTGCCGCTGCCCGACGAGCTGCATCCCGACCCGGCCGCCGACCGCCGCATCGGCGAACGGTTCGCGACCCTGGCGTTCGGGCCGAAGGGGCCGTTCGCCATGCCGGCATGACGGGCACCCCGCACGGTGCGGCGTGACCCAGGTCACGGCGCACCGTGATCCGTCGGCACCGCCGTGACCGACCAACGGGGCACCGGTCAGCCGTCACCCGGCCGGTCGTGGGCAAGCTCACCGGGGCGGCGACCCGGGGCTCACGTCCCACCCGCACGGACTTAGGGTGGGACTGAACGGTCCAGACCAGAGCGGTCGCGACCAGGGAGGTATCGCCATGAGCCAGACCGACTCCGTCGACGAATGGAACGTGGCCGAGGACGACGGCGTCCTGGACGCCTCGGACACCCTCGACGATCAGCGGGTCGGCGACCCGCTGGACACCGGGATCGTCGCCCCGGACCACTGGACGGCGGCGAACCGGTTCGGCACCACCCCGGCCGAGGAGCGCGCCGGCGAGTCGCTCGCGCAGCTGCTCGCCGAGGAGGAACCGGACATCGACCCGTACGCCGAGGTGGCCGACGACGACGAGGACGAGCTGACCCGCCGCGGGTACGAGCGGGAGCCGCGGACCGGTCGGCTGGTCGCCCCCGACGCGGGCTTCGAGGGGGACGAGGAAGCGGACGCGGTCGCCTGGGACGTCGGGATCGACGCGGGCGCGGCCAGCGCCGAGGAAGCCGCCGTGCACCTGGTCGACGACCCGAACGGCCCCGGGGACGGCCCGCTGCGGTGAGGCCGCGGGCCGCCCGGGCCAGTGGTCATCCGCCCGCCATCGCGCCGAGGATGATGAACGGCTCCTTGCCGGCGCTGACCTCCTCGGGCAGCGGCGCGTCCGGTGGCTCGTTGGACAGGTCCTCCTCGCAGGCGTAGAAGCGGACAAAAGGGCGGCGCTGGCCGCTGCGCCGGTCCCGGATGGTGCCCAGCAGCATCGGGTACCGCTCCTCGATGGTGTCCAGCACCCGGCGCTGGGTGACCGGGCCGGCCAGGTCGAGGCGTACCTCGCCGGTGACGTGTGCGAGGTTTCGCAGGTGGGCCGGGAGGACCACCCGGATCACGGCAGCACCTGGACTTCCACGGAGAGCACCGCCGGCAGGTCCCGCACGATCGGCGCCCAGCTGTCGCCGCCGTCGGCCGAGTGGTAGACCTGACCGCCGGTGGTGCCGAAGTAGACGCCGCACGGGTCGAGGCTGTCGACGGCCATGGCGTCGCGCAGCACGTTGACGTAGCAGTTGGCCTGCGGCAAGCCATTGGTCAGCGGCTCCCACTCCCCGCCGCCGGTGCGGCTACGGTAGACCCGCAGCTTGCCCTCCGGCGGGAAGTGCTCGGAGTCGCTCTTGATCGGCACCACGTAGACCGTCTCGGGCTCGTGCGCGTGCACCGCGATCGGGAACCCGAAGTCCGACGGCAGGTCGCCGCTGACCTCGCGCCAGTTCGCGCCGGCGTCGTCGCTGCGCATGACGTCCCAGTGCTTCTGCATGAACAGGGTGTCCGGCCGGGACGGGTGCTGGGCGAGGCGGTGCACGCAGTGGCCGACCTCGGAGTCCTGGTCGGGAATCTCGCCGGAACGAAGCCCCTTGTTGATCGGCAGCCAGCTGGCGCCGCCGTCGTCGCTGCGGAACGCGCCCGCCGCCGAGATGGCGACATAGATCCGGTCCCGGTTCGCCGGATCCAGGATGATCGTGTGCAGGCACATGCCGCCGGCGCCCGGCTGCCAGGCCGGCCCGGTCGGGTGGGTACGCAGGGCGGTCAGCTCGGTCCACTTCTGGCCGCCGTCCCTGGTGACGTAGAGGGCGGCGTCCTCGGCCCCCGCGTACACGGTGTCGGGGTCGTCGCGGGACGGCTCCAGGTGCCAGATGCGCTTGAACTCCCACGGCCGGGGGGTGCCGTCGTACCAGAGGTGCTCGCCGACCTCGCCGGTGTAGGCGAAGTCGTTACCGACCGTGGCCCAGCTCCGGCCACCGTCGTCGGAACGCTGGATGAGCTGGCCGAACCACCCGCCGGACTGGGACGCGTAGAGCCGGTCCGGGTCGGCCGGCGACCCGGTGAGGTGGTAGATCTCCCAGCCGCCGAAGTGCGGCCCGTCCACCGTCCAGTCGGCGCGCGCGCCGTCCGACGTCAACGTGAACGCGCCCTTGCGTGTGCCGACCAGCACCCGTACGCCGCTCATGCCCTCATCCTTCCGTTGGACGTTCCACTCGGTAGACGGTCCTCCGCGCCGAAAATCATCGGTACCGGTCAGTCGTACCGTGCGGCTACGACAATCAGCGGGGAGAGTGTCGGAGGGCCGGGGTAGCCTCCCGGGCGTGACTGGCCCTGGAGACGTCCCACCCGGGATCATCGACCGGCTCCGTCCCGTCTGCCTCGCGCTGCCGGAGGTCTACGAGGAGCCGGCGTGGGTGGGCACGCGTTGGCGGATCCGCAAGCGCACCTTCGCCCACGTGCTCACGGTCGACCCCGGGCACCAGGTCGCGTACGCCCGCGCCGCCGCGACCGACGAGCCGGTCTGCGTCATGACGTTCCGATCGCCCGGCGACGAGATCGCCGGGCTGCTCGCCGCCGGCCACCCCTTCTTCAAGGCGGACTGGGGCGTCGACGTGGTCGGCATGGTGCTCGACGAGGCGGTGGACTGGGACGAGGTCGCGGAGCTGCTCGCCGAGAGCTACTGCGTCCTGGCGCCCAAGAAGTTGGCCGCGCTGGTCGATCGACCGCCCGCGCCCGGGTGACCCGACCTGCGCCATACTGACCTGGCCGGCGGGACGTTTGAGGAGAGCCGAGCCATGCGGGCAACCACGGTCGTCAACCTGAAGGGCCACCGGGACGATCCGGCGTACGCCGACGTGGTCTACGTCGGGCGGGCCATGCACCGCGGCGGCTGGCGCCTCCCGCAGTCGCCGCTGTCCTGCCCGTACCGCCCGGGCCCGGACGGCAGCCGCGAAGAGGTCGTCGAGAAGTACCGGGCGTACCTGCTCGGCCGGCCCGACCTGCTCGCCCTCCTGCCCGACCTGCGCGGACGCCGGCTCGGCTGCTGGTGCGTGCCGGAGCGCTGCCACGCCGAGGTGATCGCGGAGCTGGCCGACTCGCCGGGGACGTCGGGATGATTCCCAGCCTCCTGCTGGTCGGCCTCGTGCTCGGGCGCTGGTGGTGGCTGCCGCTGCTGCTCGCCGCGGTCGGTTGGCCGGCGCTGCTCGTCGCCACCGGGGCGATGACCGTGGCGCCCGGCCTGGTGGGGGCCGCCGGGCTGGCGGTGCTGAACGCCGCCGTCGGCGTGGCGGTCCATCAGGCGGTCCGCCGGGCCCTGACGCACCGCTGACCCGCCCGCGCCACCACCCCGCGCCGCGACCGAACCGCCGATCGGGCTGATCGCCGAGCGGCGTCAGCCCAGCTTCTTGCGCAGGGTCTCGAACGCCAGGTCCGGCCGCAGCGGCACGCCGAACCGCTCGTCGCCGTACGGGAACGGGCTCAGCTCGCCGGTACGCAGGTAGCCGCGCCGCTCGTACCAGGCGATCAGGTCCTCCCGCTGGACGATCACCGTCATCCGCAGCTCGCCGGCGTGCCACTGCTCGCGGGCGTACCGTTCGGCCTCGGCCAGCAACTCGCGGCCCAGCCCGCCGCCCTGCCGCCCGGGCGAGACCGCGAACATCCCGAAGTACGCGTGGTCGTCGTGGCGCTCCAACTGGCAGCAGGCGACGATCCCGGTGCCGTCCTCGGCGACCAGCACGGTGCCGTCGGGTCGGGTCACCGCCTCGGCCACCATGGCCGCGTCGGTGCGCTGCCCGCCGAGCAGGTCCGCCTCGTGGGTCCAGCCGGCGCGGCTCCGCTGCCCCCGGTACGCCGACTCGACCAGGCCGACGAGGGCGTCCACGTCGTCGGGGCCGGCGGTGCGGATGCGGGGAGCGGGACTGGTCATGGTGCGTCTCCAGGGTCGCGGCGGCTCGCCGGGTCAGCGTACGCAGGCCGGCCGGTCCGGCGACTGCCGGTCGGCAGGTGACGCCGGCCGGGCAGGTGACGCCGGGCCGTCGGGGGACGGCCCGGCGCGCCGGTCAGTGCCGCTTCTGCTGGCAGGGGACGCAGAAGCGGGCGTGCGGCAGCACCTCCAGCCGCTCGGGCGGGATCGGCGTCGCGCATCCGGCGCAGATGCCGTATTCGCCCTCGGCCATCCGGCGCAGCGCGTCACCGATCTGCGTCACGCTCTGCCGGGCGGCGGCGATCAGCGCGTCGCGGGTGTGCGCCTCGCCGGGGTCGCCGGTGTCCGCGGTCAGTTCGGTCAGGCGCGTGGTCTGCGCCTCGAACTCGCTGGTCAGGGTGGCCCGCAGCCGGGTGAGCCACTGGTCGTCGACGGTGCCGGGCAGGTTCGTGCTCATGATTGCCTCCGGAAAAAGAAAAAGGGCCGAAGCCGGTTGGCTTCGCCCTGGTGGCCGTGCGCGGGATGTACGGATCCGGCGGGAGGGCCACGGTCGGAGGGAATCGGGCTCGGCAGGCCGGCCACCGCGACGGTGGCCGGTCGGGGCCGGTGGGCAGCCGCCAGCGCCGCCGTGGGAACGGCGGTGCGGAGCGGCTGGCCGGACATGGGGCCAACCATAGGCGGAGCCGTCCCGGGAACCAAGCGGTTAGCCGGGCCGGGCGAGCCGGCGGGCGTGCGGCCAGCCGGCCACCAGGCGGGTCAGCCGGCCAGCCAGGCGCGGATCTGCGCGCCGTGCTCGTCCAGCCCGGGCGGGGGCAGGTCGTGCCGGGGCGGCGTCGCCGAGAAGCCGATCGGATGACCCACCGTCGGTACCCCGCCCACCTCCACCACCGGGTCCAACCCCAGCTCGCGGGCCAGCGCCACCCCACCGTCCAGGCCGTTGATCGGGGAGCACGGCACCCCGGCCGCCCGCAGCTCGCGGAACCACTCGTCGGTGCCCCGCCGGGCGAGCCGGTCCACCAGCAGCGGGCGCAGCGCCGCCCGGTTGGCCGTCCGGTCCGGGTTGCGCCGGAACCGCGGGTCGTCGGCCAGCTCCGGCCGCCCGAGAACCCGACAGAGGGTACGGAACTGCCCGTCGTTGCCGGCGATCACCACCAGCTCGCCGTCGGCGGTGGGCAGCGGCTCGTACGGGAAGATGCTCGGGTGGGCGTTGCCGGTCCGGGCCGGCACGACCCCGGCGGCGACGTGCGCGCTGGCGTGGTTGACCAGGCCGGACAGCGCCGACGAGAGCAGGTTCACCTCGACGTGCTGGCCGAGGCCGGTGCGCTCGCGGTGCCGCAGGGCGGCGAGGATGCCGACGGCCGCGTGCAGGCCGGCGATCACGTCGAGGACCGCGACCCCGGCCTTGTAGGGCGGCCCGTCCGGCTCGCCGGTGAGGCTCATCAGCCCCGACGCCGCCTGCGCCATCAGGTCGTACCCGGGCAGGTGGGCGCCGGCCGCCGCGCCGAACCCGCTGATCGAGGCGTAGACCAGGCCGGGATTGGCGGCGGCGACGCTGGGCTGGTCGAGGCCGAAGCGCCGCAGCGCGCCTGGGCGGAAGTTCTGGATCATGACATCGGCCCGTTCGGCGAGCCGCCGGGCCAGCCGCAGGTCGTCCGGGTCGGTGAGGTCGAGGACGACCGAGCGCTTGTTGCGGTTCACACCGAGGTAGTAGGTGGCGACGCCGTCGCGGACCGGCGGCGCCCAGCTGCGCGTGTCGTCGCCGCCCGGCCCCTCCACCTTGATCACGTCCGCGCCGAGGTCGGCCAGGAGCATGGTCGCGTACGGGCCGGCGAGGACCCGGGAGAAGTCCGCCACGAGCAGTCCGTGCAGCGGCCCCGTCGAGCCCTCGGCCATCGCCACTCCCCTCCCCGGTCGCGGGCCCACGATGGCACACCCCGCAACCGGCGGGAAGGACCCGGCGGGACCCGGTCGGGGCCGGCCGGGAACCGTGGGGGCGGCCCGGACGACTACCCCTACATGGGGTGTGAGCAGTGGCGGGAGATCCTGTCGGCGGAGCTGGACGGCGAGGCGTCCCGGTCGGAGAGCGTGGCCGCCGAGGAGCACCTGGCGGGCTGCGCCGGCTGCCGGGCGTGGTTCGACGCCGCGGCGGCGGTGACCCGGCGGGCACGGACCCGGGTGGCGCCGCCGGTGCCCGACCTCGTCGACGCGGTGCTCGCCGCTGTGCCGCCGGCCCCGGCCCGGTCGCGGTGGCGGGAACGGGTGGGGCTCGGGCTGCGCGGCCTGCTCGGGCTGCTGGGCGCCGTGCAGCTGGTGCTCGGCCTGACCCAGATCGGCCGGGACGCGGTCATCGGCCACGGACCCGGCGCCGGCCAGCACCTGTGGCACGAGTCCGCCGCCTGGAACGTGGCCGTCGGGGCCGGCTTTCTGGTCGTCGCGCTGCGCCGATCCGCCCCGACCGGGCTGCTGCCGATGCTCAGCGCCTTCGTCGCCACTCTGGTGCTGCTCTCGGTGAACGACCTGATCATCGGGCAGGTGGCGGTGGCGCGGCTGGTCAGCCACGGCTTCCTGCTCGCGGGGTGGGCGGTGATGGTGCTGCTGGCCCGGCCCGGGTGGCGCCCGGGCGGTACGCCGCCGCAGCGCACCCGCTCGTCCGGGTCCCGCTGGTCGCTCCGGCTGGAGGAGCAGCCGGAGCCGGCGCCGCTGCGACTGGTGCCGCCGACGCCGTACTCCGCGCAGGCCCGCCACCGCCCGGCGGCCTGACCCCGCCTCCGCCGGCCGGCCCGGACGGGCACCGGGCGGCGCGCCCGGCGAGGGCCGGACGGGTCAGGAGGTCGGCGGGGTGAGCAGGTAGTCCTCGGCGTCCGGGTCCCAGCGCAGGTCGACCGCGCCGCTGGTCGCGGCGGCCTTGCCGAACTGCAGGAAGCTGCGGTAGCCCAGCCGCCGCTCGCTGAAGTCGGGCCGGGCCCGGCGGAGCTGGTTCTTCAGGCCGGAGAGCGCCACCGCCCCGTCCCCGGCGGCAAGTTCGGTCACCACCGTGCGGAGCAGCTCGAACGCGGCCTCCTGCTCGCCGCGCTCGGGCAGCGACACCTCGGGGTCGCCGCTGGCCGGCCCCTCCCCGAGTTCGACCACGTTGTGCCCGGCGAGGTGGCGCAGCAGCTCGCCGAAGGTGCGGAAGCCGTAGTCGGACTCGCTGAAGGTCGGGTCCTTGCGCAGCAGGGTCCGCTTCAACGCGGACGCGGTCACCTGACCGCCGGAGCTGCCCTGCAGGCCGGCCACCGTCTGGGCCACCAGCACGGCGAGGCTGTCGACGTCGCGGGGCGGTTCCTCCTCGACCGCCGGCCCCGGCTCGGGCTCGGGCTCGGGCTGCGGCTCCACCGGCTGCTGCGGCTCGGGGCCGGCCGGGCGGGTGGCCGGGCGGGTGCGCCGGCCGCCCGACGGCGGGATGTCCACGCCCTCCAGCCGGTCGTAGTAGAGGAACTCGTCGCAGGCCGGCGGCAGCAGGGCCGAGGTGGACTTCTCCACGCCGACGCCGATCACCCGCTTGTTGAGCTCCCGCAGCTTGTGCACCAGCGGGGTGAAGTCGCTGTCCCCGGTGCAGATCACGAAGGTGGAGAGGTAGTCGCGTTCGAAGGCCAGCTCGATGGCGTCCACCGCCATCTTGATGTCGGCGGCGTTCTTGCGCGACGCCCCCATCCGCTGCGGGATCTCGATCAGCTCGACGTGGGAGCGGGTGAGCATCCGCCGGTCCTCGTCGAAGTACGACCAGTCCGCGTACGCCCGGCGCACGATCACCCGGCCGCGCTCGGCCAGCGCGTCGGCGATCGGGCGGAAGTTGAAGGGCCGGCCACCATGGTGGTCGCGTACGCCCAGCGCCAGGTTCTCGTAGTCGAGGAACAGCGCGATCCGGTCTTCTTGATCCACGCCGTCCAGCCTACGCGGCGCGGGGCCGCACCGGTTCACGCCTCGACGGCCACCGCGACCGGGCCGACCCGGAGCAGTCCGTCGGTCAGCGGCTCACAGCGGACCCCGCCGTGGCCCCGCAGCGCCTTCCACGCCCCCTGGCCGACCGCGACATCCATCCAGGCACACGGGCGCGCCGGACGGTGCACCCGCAGCCGGACCGGACCCTGCCCGCTGTCCAGCACGAGCACCCGGCCCACCAGCTCGTCCACGGCCACCCCGCTGGTGAGCACGTTGCGCCGCACCTGGGTGAGGTCGGCCCCGGCGGGCAGATGCTCCTGGCCGATCAGGGTCACGCTCGCCTGCCGGTGGGCCGGCCGGCCGAAGTACCGGTCGCCGACGATGCCGAGACCCGCCCGGATCCGGATCTCCTCGACCAGCTCACCGGGCGGTGCCGGCGCCGGACCGTCCGCCGGGCGACCCACATAGCGGTGCACCGGCGAGGCGAGCAGCTGGACGATCCGTGACATGCGCCGATTCTAGGAGCGGCGAAACCCGGGTGCGGGTGCGACCGGCTCCCCGGCCCGGCTGGGTAGCCTGGTGCCATGATCTTCATCACCGCCAAGTTCCGCGTCCGGCCCGAACACGCCGACCGGTGGCCGCAGATCGCCGCCGACTTCACCGCGGCCACCCGGGCCGAGCCGGGCTGCCTGTGGTTCGACTGGTCCCGCAGCCTCGACGACCCGACCGAGTACGTGCTGGTGGAGGCGTTCCGGGACGACGAGGCCGGTGCCGCGCACGTGCAGTCGGCGCACTTCCGGGAGGCGCAGCGCACCCTCCCGCCGCACCTGGCCGAGACGCCGCGGATCGTGAACGTCACGGTGCCGCAGCAGGACTGGTCGCGGCTCGGCGAGATGGCGGTGCCGGAGGAGAGCTGACGGTCAGCCGGCGGCGTACACCAGGTCCATCGTGTCGGTGCGGCCCGACCAGCGCAGGACGAGGCGCCAGCAGCCGGCCCGCGGCAGGTCGACGATGGACGGGCCGGGACCGCCCGCGACCTTCCGGACCACCGTGGTGTCGGTGCCGGCCAGCGTAGCGGTGATCTCCAGGTCGGCCGGCGCGGCGCCGGCGTCCGGCGTGGGGCCCGGGCGGGCCACCCAGAGGATCTTGTTCCTCGACCCCTCGTCCCGGTCGGCGGTCAGCGGGTGCCCGAACAGGGCCGCCACGATGTCACCCCGGTCGCCCAGCACGTGCGCGATCAGCGCGTCCCCGCTGAACCCGGCCCGCGCCCACTCGGGCAGCGGCGCCACCTCGACCCGGTCGGCGCACCGGGTCGGGGCCGCCGCCCCGCTGCGGCCGGTCGGACCGGCCTCCGGCGCCGTCGCCCCGCTGCCGCCGGTCGGACCGGCTTCCGGTGCCACCGGCGGGCCGGCGGCGGTGCAGCCCGCCAGCAGCAGCACCGACGCCACGCACAGCCTGCCCCGAGCACCCATCACGCGCCTCCGTTCCCGGCGCGGGTTCGCGCCCCTGCCAACAGGACACCGCCCGCGCCGGCCGGGTTCCCCTCCGGGACCTAGCCGAGCGACTCGGCGATCGTGACCGCCTCCTGCGGGGCGAGGTTCCCCTCCAGCCGGTAGCTGACCCCGTCCCGCTCCCAGATCAGGGTCTTCGCGGCCAGCCGGGCGGTCTCCACCCGGACCTCGCCGGCGCGGTCCACGTAGGCCACCGGGTGCGGGCCGGCGACCCACACGGCGAAGCCGCCGGCCACCTGGGTCCACTCCACGCCCGGCCCGCTGGCCTGCTTCTGGAAGACCACGTCGAGCCGGCCGTCGAAGGTGTCCAGGCGCAGCGCGCCGCCCCGGTAGAGCAGGGTGGCCACCCGGTAGCGGCCGCCGGCGTCGGGGTCGGCGACGAGCACCCGGTCGGGCGGGCCGAGCGCCGCCGGGACGCGGATCGGGAACCGTACCAGCCGCCGCGCCTCGTCGAGCGCGACGGCCCGCTGTGACGGCAGCGGGGCCGGCGTGCCGCTGGGCGACACCGGCACGGGTGCCGTGCCGATGGCGATGCCGGAGAAGCGCAGCAGGCCGGTCACCGCGTCGGCGACCGCGACCCGCGCCGGTGGCAGCGCGCTGACCAGTAGGGCGGCGATCGCCGCGGCCAGCCACCGGCGCCAGCGGCGGCGTCGGGTCACCGGCTCGGCCAGCCGGGCCCGGACCCGGGCGGCCAGCTCGGGGGGCTCCGGCGTCTCCAGCCAGGCGGCCAGCTCGCGCAGTTCGCGATCGAGGTCAGCCATGCCGCACCACCTCGTGGTCGAGCAGGCCGCGCAGTTTCACCAGCGCCCGGGACGTCCGCGACTTCACCGTGCCCCGGGGCCAGCCCAGCATGGTCACCGTCTCGTCCTCGCTGAGGTCGAGGAAGAAGCGGCAGACGAGCACCTCACGGTCCTTCACCGGCAGCTGGCGCAGGGCCCGGACCAGCGCCTCGCGCCGCTCCGCGGCCAGCACCGCGCCGACCGCGCCGTCCTCGCCGGCCACCGGTTCCGGGTACGCGGCCGCGGCCCGCAGCGCCAGCCCGTCCCGGCGGTTGCGGGAGCGGTGCAGGTTGCGGGTCTCGTTGGCCACGATGGCGAGCAGCCAGGACCGGAACGACGACTGGCCCCGGTAGCGGGACAGGTTGCGATAGCCCTTCACGAACGCCTCCTGGGTGACGTCCTCGGCGTCCGGACCCGCGCCGAGCAGCACCGCCGTCCGGTACGCGGACGCGGTGTGCCGGGCGACCAGGAGTTCGTACGCCTCCAGGTCACCGTCCCGGGCACGGGTGACAAGTTCCTCGTCGTCCAGGGGATCCTCCGCTCCGCTCCCCCTCATGACACCGCCCGGGCCGCGCCGGTTCCACCCCGACGGTGGGAACCTGGTCCGGCGCGGCGGTGTCATCCCGACATGACCGCCATCCCGATCCCACGCCGCGCCGTCCTCACGATGATCGCCGGCGCCGGCGTCGCCACGCTGGCCGGCTGCCGGCCCACCCGGGCCTCGACGCCCGCCCTGGCGCTGCCCGACGCGCTTCTGGTCGACCTCGACGGCGGGGTCGGCGTGCTGCGGGGCGCGACGCGGCGGACCTTCGCCCGGGCGGTCGCCAGCGCCGACGGTCAGACCGTCTACGTCACCGCGCCGGCCGGCGCCGACACCGCCTTCTGGGCGGTCCAACCCGGTAGGGACGACGCCTCGCCGCGGGTCGTCCTGCCGGGGCGGTGGGTGCCGCAGGTCGTCTCGGCGGGCGGCACGATGGTCGCGCTCACGCCCGAGCCGCGCGCCGTCACCGACGGCCCGCCCGGCGGGCGGGCGGCGACCCCGGTGCTGGTCGCCGACGCCGGCGGGGTGCGCTACCGGCTGGAGTTGCGCGGCAACCTGGTGCCGGAGACGTTCACCGCGGATCTCGGCGGGCTCTTCGTCCTCGACTGGCTGCCCGCGGCGGCCCCGGACCGGTACCGGGTCCGCCTGGTCGACCTGGCCAGCCGGACGGTCGGCCCGCTGCTGACCCGCGACAAGTCGCCCGTCCCGACCGGCGCGGAGGAGGAGATGCGCGGCGACGGCCGGCAGGCGGTGCTCGCCCCGGACAAGGCGCTGCTCTACACGCTCTACACCCACCAGCCCGGCCACCAGCACACCCGGGACCTGGTCAGCGGCCGTCCGGGCAACGCGCACGCCTTCGTCCACACGCTGCACCTCGAGCAGCGCTGGGCGTACTGCGTGGACCTGCCGCACCCGTTCGGCGAGTCCCCGGCGGCCAGTCACGCCATGGCGATCACTCCCGACGGGGGGCGGCTGTTCGTCGCGGACGTCACCTCGGGCACCGTCGCGGAGATCTCCACCGAGGGGCTGAACGTCACCCGGACCGGCCGGTTGGCCCCCGGCGCCGGCAGCGCGTACGCGGCCACCGACGGCCGGGCGCTCTTCGTCGGCGCCGGCACGGCGGTACGCGCGATCGACCTCGCCGGGCTCAACGGCACGGCGGAGTGGACGGTCCGCGACCCGGTCGCCGGCCTGGTGGCCGCGCCCGGCGGCGGCCGCCTCTACGTCGGCCAGCGCGCCGCGGTGAGCTGGCACGACCCGGTCACCGGCCGGGTGCTCGGCCGGGTCCCGGCCCCCGGCCTGGTGGCCGTACGCGGACCGGCCGCAGCGGGGTGACCGGCCGCCGGGCCGGCGACGCTCAGTGGACGGGGTGACGGGCCGCCGGGCCGGCGACGCTCAGTGGACGGCCACCGCGACCGCGGCCGGCTCGACGTCGGCCAGCCGGGCGGAGCCGACGACGGTGAGCAGCACCAGCAGCGCGGTGACCATCCCGCCGGCCACCACGGTGGCCATCGCGAGGCTGCCGGTGCCGAGCACCCCGACCAGCGGCGCGGCCACCGCGCCGACGCCGAACTGCACCGCGCCGAGCAGCGCCGCCGCGGTGCCGGCCGCCTCCCCGTGCCGGGACAGCGCCAGGGCGGGCGCGTTCGGCAGGGCCAGCCCGGCGGCGGCGAGCACCACCCAGAGCGAGGCGAGGATGGTGGGCAGGCCGCCGAGGCCGGTGGCGGCGAACCCGAGCAGCACCAGGCCGGCCGCGGCGCCGACGGTGAGGGCGGCAACCAGGATCCGTTGCGGGGTGTACCGGCGCAGCAGCCGCACGTTGACCTGGGTGGCGGTGATCAACCCGACGGCACCGGCGCCGAAGGCCAGCCCGAACTCCTGCTCGTCGAGCCCGTACCGCTGCTGGAAGACGAACGACGAGCCGGCCACGTACGCGAAGAGCGCGGCCATCGCCAGGCCGGCGACCAGGACCAGGCCGACGAACGTCCGGTCGCGCAGCAGCGCCCGGTAGTCCCGGACGGTGGCGGCCACGCCGCCGCGACGGCGCCGCTCCACCGGCAGGCTCTCGGGCAGTCCGAACACGGCTACCGTGGCCAGCAGCACGCCGAAGACCGCCAGCGCGGCGAACACGCCCCGCCAGTCCGACCAGCGCAGCAGGCCGCTGCCGAGGGTCGGGGCGAGGATCGGCGCCGCCCCCATCACCAGCATCAGCCGGGAGAAGAGCTTGGCGAAGGCGGCGCCGCTGAACAGGTCACGCACGACGGCCGTGGCCACCACGGCGGCGGCCGCGACGCCGAGCCCCTGCAGCACCCGCAGCACGCCGATCACCGCGATGTTCGGGGCCAGCACGCACAGCACCGAGGCGAGGATGTGCAGGGCGATCCCGGCGAGCAGCGGCGTGCGCCGGCCGACCGCGTCGGAGAGCGGGCCGATCAGCAACTGGCCGAGCGCGAGGCCGGCCAGGGTGCCGGTCAGGGTCAGCTGCACGGCCGCCGACGTGGTGTGCAGGTCGGTGGTGATGGCCGGCAGCGCGGGCAGGTACATGTCGATGGTCAGCGGCCCGATGGCGATCAGCGAGCCGAGCACGAGCACGAGTCGCAGCCGCTGCCCCCGGCCCATCAGGTCGCCGGGGGTCGCGATCGGGTCGGCGACGGCGGTCACGGCAGCAGGTCCGTGCGGGCGGGAAGATCTGCAACTCTCACACCTGGCAGCAAATCACCGACGGGCGACATGATTCCCGGCCGCGGCGAAGGGTGCCTCAGCTCACAGGCGCCGCGCGGGCCCGGCCACCCGGTTGACCGTCAGTTTGGATGGGACATAAACTAATTCAGATCGATAGATGTGTCCCGGGCCGCTCCCCGTGGTGCCCCCTCGCTCCGGCGTCCGTTCCGCAGCCGTCGGCGACGCCCCGGGCAACCGACTCCCGGGAGGTCCTCCCATGCTCAGACGGATCATCACCCTCGCCGCCGCGGGCGCCGCCACGGTCGCGGCCTGCGCCGTCGCGGCCCTGCCCGCGTCCGCCGCCAGCGGCTGCCGGGTCACCTACACCCTCACCAACCAGTGGCCGGGCGGGTTCGGCGCCGACCTCAGCATCACCAACCTCGGCGACCCGCTCAACGGCTGGACCCTCACCTGGTCCTACGGCGCCGGGCAGCAGGTCACCCAGGCGTGGAACGCCACCGTCACGCAGAACGGGGCGCAGGTCACCGCCCGCAACGCCAGCTGGAACGGCGCCCTGGCCAGCAACGCCAGCACCTCGTTCGGCCTCAACGGCTCGGTCACCGGCGGCAACCCGGCGCCGACGAGCTTCGCGCTCAACGGCATCACCTGCACCGGCACCGGGTCCGGACCGACCGGCACGCCGACGCCGACGCCGACGCCGACAGCAAGCCGGAGCGCAACACCCACGCCGACGCCGACCTCGGGCACCGGGGTGCCGGCGGACGCGGCGTGGGTCGCCAGCGGGCAGTGGGACTCGTGGACGAACAACGGCTACACGCTGAACAACGACGTCTGGGGCGCCGGCGCCGGCCCGCAGACGATCTGGGCGCGCACCGGCACCAACTGGGGCGTGATCGCCAACCACCCGCGCACCAGCGGGGTCAAGGCGTACCCGCACACCGGTCGCGCGCTCAACCGCACGCTCAGCTCGCTGAGCTCGCTGACCAGCTCGTTCAACGTCTCCGTGCCGGGCGCCGGCGACTACGCGACCGCGTACGACATCTGGGCGAACAACAACGCGTACGAGGTGATGATCTGGGCCAACCAGAGCGGTGCGGTCGGCCCCATCGCCGGCTCGTACGACGGCAACGGCGCGGTGCCGGACGCGCGCAACGTCAGCGTCGGTGGCCACACCTGGAACGTCTACCGGGGCTCCAACGGCAGCAACGCGGTCTTCTCGTTCGTGCGGACCAGCGGCACCAACGCGGGCACCGTCGACGTGCTGGCCGTCCTGCGCTGGCTGCGCACCCAGGGCTGGTGGGGCGACGTGACCATCGGTGAGGCCCAGTTCGGCTTCGAGCTCACCGGGACCGCCGGCCAGGCCGCCTTCGTCTGCTCCAGCTTCTCCCTCGGCTACGCCTAATGGGAGCTGTCGGGTGAGCCGTTGGCAGACTCGACATCCGGTAGCCGCGGGCGGGTGAGCACTCCCGACGCCTGGACATGTCAGTCCTGAGGTCAGAACGTGCCCCCGCTCGTGGTCGGAAGAGGAACGGCTGATGGGGTGTCGTGCCCGTCGACGCGCGTGAGCACTGGTCCATTAGGCCGCCGGGCTCTTCCGCAGGCTACCGACGGTGGCCCCTTGGGTGGAGCGGAGGCAAGCGTGCTGTTCGTCGGTGACGACTGGGCGGAAGATCATCACGATGTGGAGGTACAGGACCAGCATGGCCGGGC
>NZ_JBFAJK010000018.1:0-124432 GCF_040655175.1 Micromonospora sp. NPDC050495
TGGTTGGGGGGGCGGGGCCGCGGCCCGGACCCCCGCCGGCCCGCCCGAGCCAAGCTGGAGCGCCGCATGTCTTCCCCGCACCCCACCGTCGACCCGACCGCCACCGTCGCCGAGCGGCTCACCGCCGCCGCGACCCTGCCGGAACGGCTCACCACGGCCCCGCCCGAGCAGCCGCACCCCGGCGACCGTGCCCGGTGGCGGCTGTCCCGCTGGCGTACCGGCGGCGCGTTCGCCGGCGACGCCGACTGGCACCGCCGGCTGGCCGCCGACGGCCTGGACGAGCAGGTGCTGCTGGCGCTCCTGGACGAGTCACCGGCCCGGCTCGCCGCCCGCCTCGGCCGGCCCCCGGCGTGGGTCACCGACCTGCTGGCCGGCTACCGCGCCGCGCCGGCCGCGCCGATCGAACCCGAGGTGCTGCCCGGCCGGCCCCTGGACGCGGCGCTGGTCCTGGTGGGCCCGCTGATCGCCGCGGCCCGGGCCCGGGTCGCCCGGCGGGCCCGGGAACTCGCCACCGCGGCGCCCGACCTGATCCCGCCCGACGCCGACCGGCTCGGCCTCACCGGGCTCCTCGACGAGCTGGTCGTGCTGCTCAGCCGGGCCGTCGTCCTCGAACTCAACATCGACCGGCTCCGCGGCGCGTCCGCCGGCGCGACGGCCCGGGACCGCTTCGCCGCCTTCTTCCGCCGGCACGAGACGCCCGACGCCGCGCTCACCCTGCTGGCCGACTACCCGGTGCTGGCCCGGCAGGCCGACGAGCTGATCCGCGACTGGGCCGACCGCACCGTCGAGTTCCTCACCCGGCTGTGCCGGGACGCCGACCTGCTCGGCGCGACGTTCCACGGCGGCGCCCGGCCCGGCCGGCTGACCGGGACACGGGAGACCGGCGACCCGCACCGCGCCGGCCGCCGGGTGCTGGTGGCCACTTTCGACAGCGGCCTGCGGCTGGTCTACAAGCCCCGCCCGGTCAGCGTGGAGGCCCGCTTCCAGTCCCTGCTCGACTGGCTCAACCGGCACGGCGCCGACCTGCACACCTTCACCGTGCTGCCGCGCGGCGCGCACGGCTGGGCCGAGTACGTGGTCGAGAACCCACCGGACACCCCGGACGGCCAGCGCCGCTTCGCCCGCCGCTTCGGGGCGCTGCTGGCCCTGCTCCAGGCCCTCGGCGCGACCGACTGCCACCGGGAGAACGTGCTCGGCCACGGCGAGCACCCGGTCCTGGTCGACCTGGAGACGGTGTTCACCCCGGCGGTCACCCGCGCCGCCACCGCCCGCGCCGGCGACGCCATCGCCGACTCGGTGCTCGCGGTCGGGCTGCTGCCCCGCGCCGACGACGCGGCCGCCCCCGCCGCCGACAGCTGCACCTGCTCCGCCTGGCAGGGCGAGGGCACCGACGAGATGCGGCTGGGCGTACCCGAGCACCGCCACGACCACGCCGCGCCGACCGCCGGCGCGGCCGACCAGGTCGCCGCCGACCTGCCGCAGGTGCTCGCCGGCTTCGACGGCATGTACCGCCTGCTCACCACGCTGCGCGGCGCGCTGCTCGCCCCGGACGGCCCGTTGGCCGCGTTCGCCGGCGACGAGATCCGGGTGGTGCTCCGGCCCACCCGGACCTACCTGCGACTGCGCGACGCCGCGCTGCACACCGACGCGGTGCAGGACGGCCTGGACGCCGAGCGGCTGCGGGACTGGCTCTGGTCGGGCACCGCCGAGTTGCCGCTGCTGGCCGCCACCGTGGCCGCCGAACGTGCCGACCTGGCCCGCCGGGACGTGCCGATCTTCACCACCAGGGTGGCCTCGCGGGACCTGTGGACCAGCGCCGGGCGGCGGCTGCCCGGCCTGCTGGCCCGCTCCGGCCTCGACGAGGCGCGGCGCCGGCTGGCCCGGCTGGACGAGGCCGACCTGGCCCGGCAGCGCTGGCTGGTCCAGGCCGCCTACGCCGCCCAACTCGACCCCGCCGACGCCCCGCACGCGCGGGTCCGCTGGCGGCTCGCCGACCAGCCGCCCGCCCGGGTGCCCGGGCCGGACGCGTACCTGTCCGCCGCGGCCGAGGTGGCCGACACGGTCGCCGGCCTGGCCGGTCCGGGTGCCGAACCGACCTGGTTCGCCCTCACGCCCGGCCCGGGCGGGCCGGAACGGCTCGCCCCGGCGCCGCTGGGCCCGCACCTGTACGACGGCGTCGCCGGGGTGGCGCTCTTCCTGGCCCACGCCGGCCGGCACACCGGCGAGCACCGGTTCACCGACCTGGCCGAGCGCGCCGCCGCCGGGCTCGCCGCCCGCATCCTGAACCGGGCGGTGGCCGACCACCGGATCGGCGCCTTCACCGGCTGGGGCGGCCTGGTGTACACCTTCGCCCACCTCGGCGCGCTCTGGCGCACCCGCCGCTTCGAACCGGTCGTCGACGCGGCGCTGGACCGGATCATCGCCCTGGCCGGCGTCGCGCAGACCCCCGATCTGGTCGACGGGTACGCCGGCGCGGTCCTCGCGGTGGCCCGCGCCGGCCTGGACCCGGACCGGGCCGGGCCCGCGGTGCGCGCCGCCGCCGGCCGGCTGCGCGCCACCGCCGACCGGTACGCCCGCCCCGCCGGCGCGCTGCTCGGCGGGCTCTCCCACGGGGCCGCCGGGGTGGCCGCCGCGCTGGCCCACGCCGGTCACCCCGACGCCGCCGCCGGTGCCCTCGAGTACGACCGCAGCCTGTTCCGGCCCGCCGAGGCCAACTGGGCCGACCTGCGCCGGCCCGGGCGGTGCGCGGTGACGTGGTGCCACGGCGCCCCCGGCATCGGCCTGTCCCGGCTGCTGCTGCGCGATGCCCTGGGCCCCGACGACCTGCTGGCCGGTGAGATCACCACCGCGGTCCGGACCACGCTGGCCGCCGGCTTCGGCCGCAACCACTCGCTGTGCCACGGCGACCTCGGCAACCTCGAGCTGCTGCTGGCGGCCGCGCCCGCCGCCGCCGGCGCCCCCGCCGCCGCGGTGCTGCGCGACGGCCGCGCGGAGGGCTGGCGCTGCGCCAACCCGGCGATGCTCGCCTCGCCGGAGCTGATGACCGGCCTGTCCGGGATCGGGCTGGGGTTGCTGCGGCTCGCCGCGCCGGACCGGGTGCCGTCGGTGCTCCTGCTCGCCCCGCCCGCCGCCGCCCGCGACCGCCGGGAGCAGCGGTGCGCGGCGTGAGCGCCGCCGGCCGGCGCTGGCCGCCGCGCCGGCGGGTGCCGCTGGTGCTGCAGATGGCCGACGCCGACTGCGGTGCCGCCTGCCTCACCATGATCGCCCGGTGGCACGGTGTCCGGGCCACCCTGGCCGGGGTACGCGAGCGGCTCGACCTCGGCCGCGACGGCGTCACCGCCCGGGCGCTGCTCGCCGCCGGCCCCCGGTTCGGGCTCGCCGGCCGGGCCTTCCGCGCCGACCCGGCCCAGGTCGGCGCGCTGCCGCTGCCCGCCGTGGCGCACTGGGAGAACGCCCACTTCGTGGTGGTGGAGCAGGTCGGCCCGCGCGGGGTCCGGCTGCTCGACCCGGCGCTGGGACGCCGGCTGCTCACCCCGGAGGAGTTCGCCGCCGGTTTCACCGGCACGGTGCTCACCTTCACCCGCGACCCGCGTTCCGCGCCCGAACCGCCGGCCACCCGGCCCGGGCTGCGCACCCGGCTGCGCCGGGCCCGGCCGCTGGCGCGCCCGTTCCTGCCCCGGCTGGCCGCCGCGTTCAGCGTCTCGCTGGTCCTGCAACTGCTGGGGCTCGCGCTGCCGATGGCCACCACGGTCGCCTTCGACCAGATCATGCCGGCCCGGGAGACGGCGCTGATGCCGTACCTGGCACTGGCCATCGTGGCGCTGATGCTCACCCAGTTCGGGGTGGCCTACCTGCGCTCCCGGCTGCTGGTCACCCTCCAGGCCAGCGTGGACGCCACCCTGATGACCCGGCTCTTCGGGCACCTGCTCAAGCTGCCGTACGCGTTCTTCCAGCAACGGGCCAGCGGCGACCTGATGCAGCGGCTGTCCAGCAGCATCCTGCTGCGCGAACTGGTCACCACCCAGGTGCTCACCGCGGTGATCGACGGGGTGCTGGTGCTCGCGTACTTCGCGGTGCTCTTCGCCAGCGACCTGGCCTTCGCCGGGCTGGCCGCGGCCATCGGCACCACTCAGGTGGTGGCGGTCGCCGTCGTCAACCGCCGGCTGCTGCGGCTCGGCCAGCGGAACCTCACCGTGCAGGCCGACGCCGAGAGCGCGTTGATGGAGGCGCTGTCCGGCATCGCCACGGTGAAGTCGATGGGCGCCGAACGGCAGGTCTTCGACGGCTGGCTGCGCCGCTACACCACGGCGCTGGACGCCGACGTGGCGCAGAACCGGCTCTCGGCCACCGTCGCCAACATCACCGCGAGCGTCCAGCTCGCCGGCCCGCTGGCCCTGCTCTGGCTCGGCACCGGGCGGCTCTTCGCCGGCGCCGGCCTCGGCGAGACGCTGGGCCTGCAGGCGCTCGCGCTCTCCGCGCTGACCCCGCTGGCCTCCCTGGTGGCCAGCGCCCAGGTGCTCCAGTCCGTCGTGTCGCACCTGCAACGGCTGCGGGACGTGTTCGCCGCGCGGCCCGAGCCGACCGGCGACCCGGACCTGCCCGCGCCCCGGCTGACCGGCCGGATCAGCGTGCGCGACGTGACCTTCCGCTACGACGGCACCGCCCCGCCGGTGCTGCGGGACGTCTCCTTCGAGATCACGCCGGGGGAGAAGGTGGCCATCGTCGGGCCCTCCGGCAGCGGCAAGAGCACCCTGGCCATGCTGCTCACCGGCCTCTACCGGCCGAGCGACGGGGAGATCCTCTTCGACGGGGTGCCGCTGTCCCGGATCGACCCGACCGCGCTGCGCCGCCAGTTCGGCGTGGTGCTCCAGGAGAGCTACCTGTTCCGCGACTCGATCCGGCGCAACGTCAGCCTGGTCCACCCGGGCATCGGCATGCCGGCCATCCGGGCCGCCGCCGAGGTCGCCGCGATCGACCAGGACATCGCGGCGATGCCGATGGGCTACGACACCCAGGTCGCCGAGCGGGGCCAGGCCCTCTCCGGCGGGCAGCGGCAGCGGTTGGCCATCGCCCGCGCGGTCGCCGGGCAACCCGCCGTGCTGCTGCTCGACGAGGCCACCAGCCACCTCGACGTGGCCACCGAACGCCGGGTCGACCGGGCGATCTCCGCCCTGCGCTGCACCCGGGTCGTGGTGGCGCACCGGCTGAGCACCGTGCGCAACGCCGACCAGATCCTGGTGGTCGCCGACGGCCGCATCGTCGAGCGCGGCCGGCACGACGACCTGCTGCGGGCCGGCGGCGTCTACGCCGACCTGGTGCGCTGCCAACTCACCGACGACGACTCATCCCTGCCGGGAGGCGAACCGTGGCTGCCCGTACCGTGACGATCCCGCCCCCGGCGGCCGACCCCGGGGTGTTCCCGGCGCGCCGGGTCCTGGTGGCCGCCTGCGGCTCCGCCGACGTGCTCACCCTGCCCCAGTCGATCCTGGTGCTGCGGCACGCGCTCGGCCTCGACGTGCGGGTCGTGCTCACCCCCGCCGCCGCCCGGTTCGTGCCGGCCCGCTCGTTCAGCCTGCTGACCGGGCATCCGGCCCTGGTCGGCGAGGAGGGCGGCGAGGACGTGCCGCACCTGGCCCTGACCGGCTGGGCGGACCTGGTGCTGGTCCTGCCGGCGACCGCCAACACCCTGGCCAAGGCGGCGCTGGGCATCGCCGACAACCTGGTCGGCACCTGCCTGCTCGCCGCCGCCGCGCCCGTCGTCCTGGTGCCGTCGATGAACCAGGCCATGTGGGAGCGGCCGGCGGTGCGGCGCAACGTGGCGCGGCTGCGCGCGGACGGTTACCTCGTGGTCGAGCCGGTGCCGGTGCTCGCCCTGAGCAGCGGCACCCGGACCGGCCGGGGGATGCCACCGATCGAGGTGGTGCTGGAGCAGGCCGCCGCGCACCTGCGGGCGGCGGGAGCCTCCCGTGGCTGAGCCGCGCCGGGCCGCCGGGCCGCGGATCGCCGCGCTGGTCACCGCGCTCGGCACGCTGCTGCTGGCGGTGGCGGTGGTCCCGTTCGTCCGGGCGTACGCGGACTCACCGGCCCGCCGGTCCGCCGCCGCGATCGGGGTCCCGGCCGACCGGGCCGGCTGCGACGCGGAGCTGACCGACCCGGTGCGCGGCGCCGGCGTGCACGTCGGTCCCGGCACCGCCGAGCCCTACGCCACCCGGATCCGGTACGACCTGGTGCCGCCCTCGTCCGGGCCGCACTTCGTGGTGCCCGCCCCGGCGGTGCGCCGGTTCTACACCACCCGCGACCGCCCGGCCGTGGAGATCCTGGTGCACAACCTCGAGCACGGCTACACCATCCTCTGGTACGTCGAGCCGCTGCTCCGCGACCAGATCGAGCCGCTGCGGGCGCTGGCGGCCAAGTTCGGCGACGACCGGTACGGCGGCCGGTTCGTGGTGGCCCCCTGGGACCCGGGGTACGGCGAGTTCCCGGCCGGCCGTCCGCTGGCCCTGTCGCACTGGGGCGCGACGGCCGGCTACCGGCAGTTCTGTGCCGCGGTCAGCGGCGCCGCCGTCGAGCGGTTCGTCCGGGCCCACCCACCCGCTGACTCGCCGGAACCGACCGGGATGTGACCGTCGCCGGCGGGGCGCCGGCAGCGACGCCCG
The DNA here is from genome assembly GCF_040655175.1 of Micromonospora sp. NPDC050495. Classification (NCBI taxonomy): domain Bacteria; kingdom Bacillati; phylum Actinomycetota; class Actinomycetes; order Micromonosporales; family Micromonosporaceae; genus Micromonospora; species Micromonospora sp. NPDC050495. The sequence goes on from NZ_JBFAJK010000018.1 coordinate 6,657, forward strand.
GTGACCAGAGCTGTCCGGTCGGTGCTTGTCGGCGGGCGAACCCGGCGGGGATCATCGGGGGTGGCCGGCAGAGAGGGGCGGGGACGTGGTCGTCGAGCCGAACGATTCCGCGACGGCTCGGGCCTACGCCATGGACGTGGCGGACGGCTCGTACCGGTGGTACCTGGTGGCGGCGAAACGGTCCCGGCGGGCGCACCGCGTCTCCGAACTCGCCACGGTGGTGCTCTCCGCCGCGATTCCGCTCGCCGCGGTGCTCGTGCCGAGGCTGCCGCAGATTCCGGCGGTTCTCGGCTCGGTTCTGGTGGTCATCGCCGGTTTCCGGGCGGTGTTTCATTGGCAGGAGAATTACCTGCGGTTCAGCCAGTCCCGGGAAGCGGTGGATGAACAGCGGAGGCTCTACCGGGTCGGCGCGCCGCCGTACGATGATCCGGCGCAGCGCGACGCCGAACTGGTCCGGGCGGTGACGCGGATCGAAGGCGATGAAATGATGCGATGGGCGCAAATCGCGCAGGAGCGCGTGTCCCCGCAGCGATCGCTGCCCAGTTGACCCATCGGAAACCGCCGAGGTGAGGAGTCGTTTTCCGATCGGCGGTTTGTTTTAATGCAGGAAGTGAGGCAATTTCGCCGCGGCCAGGGGGCGGTATGCCGATAGGTGATGTGTCAGACCGGACCCCGCGCGTGCCGGCCGGCGGTCCCGGCCGCGCGACGGCCACGGTGGACGACGGGGACGGCGACGCCGACGGTCAGGGCCTGGACGTGCTCTCCCACCACCTGCGCGAACAGGGGCGCCGCCGACGCGAGCCGGGCGCCGTCGAGCGGGTCGCCTCCTGGGACTCCGCGATTTGACGCCGGCCCTCCCGTTCCGGCAGTTCGTGGTCAAGATCCACGGCTGGTGCGACCTGGCGTGCGAATACTGCTACGTGTACGAACACGTCGACCAGAGCTGGCGGGACCGTCCCCGGGCCATGGCGCCGGCCGTGGTGGACGCCCTCGCCGCCCGCCTCGGCGCCCACCTGCGCCGGCACGAGCCGCCCGAGGCGCGGGTCATCCTGCACGGCGGTGAGCCGCTGCTGGCCGGGGCGCGGCACCTCACCAGGACGCTGGACACCCTGCGGGCCGTCGCTCCCGCGACCACCACGCTCGAGTTCGCCGTGCAGACCAACGGGGTCCGGCTCGACGACGGGTTCCTGCGGCTGTTCCGCAGCCGGGGCGTGCGGGTCGGGGTGAGCCTCGACGGCGGGCTGCCCGGACACAACCGGCGCCGCCGGTTCCCCAGTGGACGGGAGAGCTTCGACCGCGTCGCGCAGGCGCTGTCCCGACTGGACAGCCCGGCCTACCGGGACATCTACGGCGGCATCCTGTGCACCATCGACCTGGACAGCGACCCGGTGGAGGTCTACCGCAGCCTCCTCGCGTTCGGCCCCCCGATGATCGACTTCCGGCTGCCGCACGGCAACTGGGCCCACCCGCCACCCGGACGGCAGCCGGACGACCCCGCGACGCCGTACGGCGACTGGCTGATCGCGGTCTTCCAGGAATGGTACGACGCGCCCCGGCGGCGGGTCGCGATCCGGCTGCTCGACTCGATCATCCAGCTGCTGCTGGGCGGCCCCAGCGCCAGCGAGGACATCGGCACCACCCGCACCGGCGCGGTCATCGTCGACACCGACGGCAGCATCCAGGGCAGCGACGTGCTGAAGACCACCCGCCCCGGCGCGCCGGAGACCGGGCTGAACGTGCTCACCCACTCCTTCGACGACGCCCTCGACGCGCCGGGCATCCAGGCCGAGCAGCGCTCACCGCTGACCGTCCCGACGGCCTGCGCCGGCTGCGACGTCGTCGACGTCTGCGGTGGCGGCCTCTACGCGCACCGGTACCACCCCGACGCCGGCTTCGACCACCGCTCCGTCTACTCCCCGGACCTGCGCCGGCTCATCCGGCACGTCCGGGCGCGAGTGACCGCCGACCTCGCGGCCCGGCACCGGCCACCCGCGCCCACCGTCAGATGACGAACGGCTCGATGTCCAGGTCGACCCGGTGCTTCTCCCGCCCCAACTCGGTGAGCGGGTGCTGCTCGCCCAGCACCTGCGTGGCGTACGCGACGGCCTCGGTCCAGCCCGACTGGTCGTAGTCCCCGCCGGCGAGCCGGCCCACGGCGACGTTCATCATCGCCCCGATCAGCGCGATGTTCTCCGGCCGTAGCGCCGTACGGAGGACGTCGTAGGCCCGCTCGTCGGTCCGCCGGGCGTACTCGTGGTCGCCGGCGGCGTCCGCGGCGTTGGCGACGTTGACCAGGGCCAGCGCCGTGATCGTGTGCCGCTCGCCGAGCACCTCCTCGAAGCCGGCCGCGGCCTGCTCGGCCATGGCGCGGCCGCCCGCCACGTCGCCACACCGGCGGGTGAAGACCCCGAGGTTGTTCAGCGCCACCAGGTACATCGGGTGCTCTGGGCCGAGCAGGTCCCGGTAGATCCGCTCACCGTCGGCGGCCAGCCGCCGGGCGGTCTCGTCGTCGCCGAGGTCGGAGGCGACATTGGCCCGCTCCAGCCGGCACCCCACGGTGGCCGAGTGGTTGGCGCCCAGCACCCGCTCGTAGCGCGGCAGCGCCGTGTCCAGCAGGCTGGCGGCCAGTTCCGTCTCGCCCAGCCAGCGCAACGTGGTGGCGAAGTTGCGCATGCTGCGCAGGGTGATGTGGTGTTCCTCGCCGAGCACCTCCTCGCACGCCTTCCAGGCCGCCTCCAGCGTCTTGCGGGAGCCCTGCAGGTCACCGTTGTCGCGCTGGTCGGTGCCGTAGGCGTTGGCTGAGGAGAGGGTGAACGGGTGCCGTTCACCCAGCAGCCGCCGGCGCTTGGTCAGCGTCTGCCGGTTCAGCCGCGCGGCCTCCCGGTAGTTGCCGGCCAGCCGCATGGTCAGCGCGTAGTTGTTCGCGGCCATCAGGGTCCGCGGGTGGTCCTCACCGAGCACCACCGGGATCAGCGCGAACGTCTTCGCCTCCCGCTGCTCCGCCTCGGCCCACCGGCCCTGCGACCGCAGGTCCTGCGCGTAGCTGCCGGCCACCATCAGCGTGTACGGGTGGTCCTCGCCGGCCACCCGGGTGAACCGTTCCATCAGGTCGTGGTCGATGTCGTACGCCTCGTCGGTGCGGCCCAGATCCCGGATGAGGACGGCGTACTGGAACCGCAGCAGCAGGGTCGTCACGTCGTCGGGGTCCGGGAACAGCTCGGCCCAGGCCGCCAGGGTCCGCTCGGCGAGCTGCTCGCCACCGGCGTGATATCCGCGCAGCCGCAGGAAGCGGACCAGGTCGACGAGCAGGTTGCGGACCGCCGGCGCGATCGACGTCACCGCCGCGACCGCGTCGACGTGCAACCAGAGCGCCTCGTAGAGCGGCCAGTTGGCCGCGTTGTCGGCGTCGCCCGGGTTGATGTCGGCCAGCGCCTCCTGGACGACCCGCAGGTTGGTCGCGCGCTCGGCGTCGCTCAGGCCGTGCCGGATCGCCTGCTGGGTGAGCACGTGCATGGAGATGCTGTTGTGGGCCGGGTCGGACTTGAGCAGACCGAACCGGCCGATGTGCTGGATCAGCCGGCTGAGCAGCAGCGGATCGCGCAGTGACGCGTCGTGCTCGGCGAGCAGCGCGCCGATCCGCTCGGACTTGAGGATGGCGGTGGGGATCGGCGCCGGCGCCAGGAACGCGAGCAACTCGGCCAGGCGGGCGGCGGCCGGGCTGCGCTCGCGCAGCGAGGACATCGCCACCGAGAACGTGGCGGTGATCGGCGCGTCGTAGCCGGGGAGCTGCAACGCCTCGGGGACGTGCGCCTCCAGCAGGCGCAGGTACTCCTCGACGGTGCCGGCGGTGCTGGCCAGCCAGTATCCGGCCGTCCCCACCGCCGCGGGGAGGTCGCCGAGCCGCTGCGCCAGCACCGAGGACTCGTCCGGGGAGAGCTTCGCCCCCTGGTTGGCGAGCAGCGCCACGCTCTCCGCCCGGTCGAAGACCTCGACCGGCAGCTCGCTGGTGATCCGGGACCAGGCCTGGTCCCGGGTGGTGATGATGGTGTCGCCCGGACCGGTGGGCACCAGGTCCGCCAGTGCCGCCGGGTCCTCGGCGTTGTCGAGCACGACGAGCCAGCGGCTGCCCGCCTCCCGCTCGCGCAGCGCGCGCAGGACCTCCTCGACCCGACCGGCGCCGTCCCGCGCGGGCGCCAACCCCAACACCTCGGCGAGCGCCTCGAGTCCGGCGGTCACCTGTTCCACCCCGCCGGCCGGGATCCACCAGACGACGTCGTACGCGGCGGCGAAACGGTAGACGTACTCCAGGGCGATGTGGGTCTTGCCGACGCCGCTCATCCCGATCAGCGCGACGGCGGTCGAACCGGCCAGGTCCAGCAGCCGGCCGCGCAGTTCCTCGATCGTGGCCTCCCGCCCGACGAAGGTCGGGTTGCGCCGGCTGGGCACCCGCCAGTGCCGGGTGTGCTGGGCGGGGTACCGGATCCGTCCGCCGTCGCCGCTCGGCGCGCGGTGCGGCGTGTAGCGGATGCCGAGCGCGGTGAACACGGCCTGCACCGCCTCCTCGGCGTGCAGGTTGGGAAAGTCGACCGTGCCGGCCACCGAGGCGGGCATCGGCAGCACCGGCCCGTTGATCCGCATCAGCGCCATGAAGTCGGCGGGCCGCAGGTCGGCCCGCTCGACCTCCCGCCGCCAGTACCGCTCGGCCGTCTGGTGGGCCAGGCCGTCGTGGGAGAGCAGCACCACCACCCGGTCGATGCCCTCCAGCGGCGGGGCCTGCCGCTGGGCCGGCCCGACGAGCAGGCAGTCGTGGCCGGCGCGGGCGAGCTCCTGGGCGATCCACTCCGCCCAGACCCGGTCGATCGAGGCGTAGTGCACCACCACCCGGATCGGCGCCGACGTGGCCGTCCGCTCGAACCTCGCCAGTACCGCGAGCCGCTGCTTCTCCGGGGTGTCGGGCGCCCGCAGCGGGCGGTCGGCCAGCAGTTCGGACAGCGCCATGAACGCCGACAGCGGGGAGTTGGGCTCGTTCGGTCGGTCGCCGAAGACCGCCAGGATCTCCTCGTACGCGTAGTAGGGCTTGTACGGCACCTCGACCCGGCGCCAGTACTCGTCGGCGTCGAGGCCGAGCTCGTCGGTGTACCGGCGGAACTTGCGCTGGGCGTAGTCGCGGCCGCGTTGCAGCTTGGCCTGTTCGCCCGGCTCCACCCGGCCGGGCAGCGGGTAGATCCGGATGTCCGGGTCGGCACGGGCGATCGACCGGGCGACGCTGACCGCGCCGTCGACGCCCTGGGTGTTCAGGGCGAAGCAGTCCACGACCGCGTCCGGGAGGGTGATGGTGCTGACCCCCGCGGTGTCGCTGAGCCCGGTGCGCGAGTCGATGAGCACGAAGTCGTAGTCGCGGCGCATGCCCTCGGCGAGCGCCTCGATGAACCGCTGGCCGTTGAGCCGCTCCCAGAAGTTGTCCCAGTCGAACTTGGACACCTTCGCCGAGTACCGGTGGTCCTGCTTGCCGGAGGGCAGGAAATCGAGGGTGCCACCGTTGGGGAACATCCAGTTCAGCGAGACGATCGCGCTGTCCAGGCGGGTGACCTCCTCGAACCAGGACGGCGCGGGATCCGCGGTGACCGTCGCGGCGCTGTAGCGCTGCAGCAGCTCGATCAGCCCTTCGGTCTGGCGCAGCTCCGCGTCGACGAGGAAGGGGTGGAAGTAGCGGTGCAGGCCGGGCGACTCCAGATCCCAGTCGATGGTCAGCACCCGGTAGCCGTTGCCGGCGAGGATCCACGCGGTGTTCGCCAGCGCCATCGTCCGGCCGCTGCCGCCCTTGTACGAGTAGAAGGTGATGATCCGCCCGCCGCGCGGCGCGCCGGCGGCGGATTCGGGAACGGTGACGGACACCGGCGGACCTCCTCTGGATCGCTGTCACCGGTCAGGTGCCGTGCAGGCGGGGAAGCTCGTTGCCGCCGCTCAGGTCCGGCGGCCGGCGGGCCCCGTCCCCGGTGGACGGTTGCCGCGAGCTGATCGTGCCACCGGGGCGTTGCTCGGGAATGGTGCGTTCGGGTGGGGAAACTGTCGGAAAGTCGTACGGGAGGCGGGCGAAGTCGGGGCCGAGCCGTGCCGGCGGAATCGGATGATCCCGAGCCGTCCGCACGATCTGACCGGCGAGCACGCCCACGAATTCATGGTAGTCGTCGTGGCCACGCTTGAGCCGCATGACGTGTGCGAGTCCGTCGGCGAGCACCGCCGCCGGCCATTCCCGGTCGACATATTGAATGGTGCCGAGCTGGGCGGGTATGGGAGTCGGCCGCCACGGCACCGGAAGAAGTGTGGGAGCGCTGCGTTTCGTCGATCGGCGGTACGCGGCGAGCCGGTCGGCGAATGCGCGCCATTCCCGCCCGCAGGAATCGCTGGCGAAATAGGCCGGCGAGCAGAGCGCCACGAACACGCGGCAGGTGCCCAGCGCCGCGAGAATCTGCTCCGACCAGTCGACGCCGGACCGCAGACTGGCGTGGCTGAGGAACCCGACCGGCGCCGGGTCGCTGCCGCGGATGCCACCCACCGCCCGGACCTCGTCGCACAGGTCCCGGAAGAAGGTCCGTACCCGGCCGTCCTCGCGCTCGGTCGACTCGGCGAAGCTGAGGAAGAACCAGAGGTCGGGGTCGGCGGTGGTCCGCGCCGCCCGGGTCGACCGTTCGGGGGCCCGGCTCAAGGGGCGTCGAGCAACGGGCGGCTGCCGGCCGGGGCGCCCGGGGCGACCCGGCGGACATCCGCCGACCGGAAGCTGCGATTGCGGGCCGCCTCCAGAATGCCGCCCACCTCCTGGGCGAACTCCTCGGCGGACTCCGCCCCGATGCGCAACAGCGGATCCGCCCGGGCGGACCGGAGGGCCAGCAGTTGCGCCAGCATCGCGGTCAGCTGGGCCCGGGCGCCGGTGGTCTCGGGGTCGGTCGCGCTGATCGGCACCACCACCGCGTGCGCGGGATCGGCGTGTCGGTCCAGCTCGGTCAGCGCCCGCCGGTGGGCCGCCAGGCGCACCACCCAGGCGTCGACCAGCATGACGACCAGCTCGTCGTCGGCGTCGGCCCGCTCCAGGACGGCCACGATGTCCTCGACGTCGGCGACCACGTCGGAGTGGTAGAGGTGGTCGGCGGCGACGGCCTGCGCCTGCACGGCCAGCGCCTCCGGCCGCTCCGGCTGGTACGGGCGCCAGTCGGCGCGGTGGGCGCCGTAGAACTCGACGTCGTGCCGGACATCCGACATCTCGTCGCGCCGGCCGGCCGCGAGGACGAAACGCACCGCCGGCGGGGGAGGGCCGGACCCGGGCAGCGGCGGCCGGGCCGGATGCCCGGAGATCCGGAACGCGTTCGGGGTGGCCCGCAGCGGCGGCAGCACCGCGGCCGGGCGTACCGGATCGTCGCGGCCGACCTCGACCACGTGCCAGGCCAGGCGCTCGACCAGGTCCCGGTAGCGCGGTCGGTTCCGGGTGAGCCGGGCCAGCGCCCGCACGTCGGTGTGCCGGGCGACGTCCGCGGTGAACTCGTCCGCGGGCAACTCGCCGCGCAGGCCGTTGTCGCCCCAGGCGACGGGGACGAAGGCGCGGGGCCGGCGCCCGGTGGCGGCCTCGTGCTGCGCCAGCCGGTCCTGGAAGACCCACCATTCCCGGCCGCACCGCTCGGTGAGGAAATAACGGGGCGAGCAGATGGCGACGAAGACCGTGCATTCGGCCAGGGCCTGCGCCGCGGCCCGGCTCCACTCGTCGCCGACGACGGCGTCAGCTCCGGCGGCGAAGACCTGAAGCGTCGCGTCGGGGCCGCTGATCAGCCGGATCGCATCACAGAGGTCGTCGAGCAGCGCCTCGGCATAAGCGCCGTCGTCGTCTGGTCTGTAGCTAAAAAAAATGGAAGCCACAACCCCTCCGGACACGCTCGGTTGGACGCGGAGGCGCGGTCTCGGCGCAGGTCGCAGGATCCTCCAGAGCTACATACATACACGGCAAGCCGGTAAGAGCGCAATCGCCCGGCTATCCGGAGATCTGTCGGCCAAAACGGGCAAAGTTGATGGCCCGCCGGTGGTGGCGAATCGCTTTTCACCGCCCGCCGCCGGCCACGGCGGACCGGTCGGGCGGCGGGGCGGATCGGCGCCCGGTCAGGCGCGGCGGTCCTCGTCGGGCAGCGGGATCTCCAGGTTCTGCTCGATCGCGTCGGCCGGGTTCGGGGCGCCGCGCACCGCGTCGGCCAGGTCGGCCTGATCGCTCGGCGGCACCAGCACGCCCTGCTCGGCCAGGTCCGCCTCGCTGGCCTCGGGCACCGCGCCGGAGATGGTGTCCGGTGGCCCGACCACCGTCTCGTCCTGCCGCTGCTCCTGCGCGTCGGCCTCCGGCGGTCGGCTCAGCGGGTCGGCCTGCTCGTCCCAGCTCGCGGTCATCACAGCCCTCCGGTGGTGGTGCGCCAGTGCCCCCGCCTACCCGCGCCGGCACCGGTCATGCCGCCCGGCCCGCTCGGCGGCGCTGGTGGCGGGTCCGGGCGCGGGCGTCGGGCGGCTCAGCGGGTGCGCTCGACGTAGGGCGCGCTCTGGTCGGCGACCTCCCCGAACTCCCCGGGAAGCTGGGCGACGACCTGCTCGTACGCGTCGGCCGCCAGCGCCTCGCGGAGGACGTCGAGGACCGCGGTCACGCCGTCCCGGGCCTGGTCCACGTCCACCTCGGCGCGGCCGCTGACCCGTTCCACGAAGACGTCGAGGCCGAACCGCTCGGCGGTCTCGCCGGAACCGAAGGCGTACGGACGCAACGCCTCGGGAAGCTGATCGGCCAGGTCGCGCGCCTCGCCGCCGTCGATCCGTTCGGCGAGGGTGGTCAGCGTGGCACGGGTGAGCGCGGTCGCCTGCTCCGCCGACGTGCCCGCGCGGGTGGCCACCAGGTCGATGAACTGGTTGTCGTCCACGTTCAGCGCCCCTCTCTCGGCTGGATACCCGGGCTTCCCGGCCACCACTCGATCAAACGGCGGCGCGGTGGCGGCGTCGACCTGCCCGCCGTGCCCGCCGGACGGCACGCGCGCTGGATGCCGGCCCAACCCGGCGGGGTAGCGTGCTCGGCGGTGAAACCAGGGACGAGGAGGTCCGACCGTGCAGACGACGACCGTGGACGTGCCGACCGGCGACGGGGTGGCTGACGCCTGCCTCGTCCGGCCCGACGGGGCGGGGCCCTTCCCGGCCGTGCTGGTCTTCATGGACGCGTTCGGGCTGCGGCCGCGGTTGACGGAGATGGCCGAGACGATCGCCGCACGCGGGTACCTGGTGCTGGTGCCGAATCTCTTCTACCGGTCCGGTCGGACCCCGCTGGTCGACCTGTCCGGGCTCGGCGACGAGACGCAGCGCGGCGCGCTGTTCCAGACGCTGTCCCCGATGATCGCCGCGTTGACCCCGGACGCGGTGGCCCGGGACACCGCCGCCTACCTGGACTTCCTGGCCGGCCAGCCGGACGTCGCGGCCGGCCCGGTGGCCGTCACCGGCTACTGCATGGGCGGCACGAACGCGCTGCGCGCCATCGAGGCGCACCCGGACCGGATCGCCGCGGCGGCCGCGTTCCACGCCGGCCGGGTGGTCACCGACGCCCCGGACAGCCCGCACCGGGGCGTCGGCGCGGTCACCGGCGAGCTGTACTTCGGCCACGCCGACCAGGACCCGTCGATGACCGCCGAGCAGATCGCCACCCTGGAGCGGAGCCTGGACGCGGCCGGGGTCACCTACCGCTCGGAGGTCTACGCGGGGGCCCGGCACGGCTACACCCAGTCGGACACCCCGATGTACGACGCGCGCGCCACCGAACGGCACTGGGCCGCCCTGTTCGACCTGCTGGACCGCGCGTTCCGGCACTGACCGCCCGGGCGGTCCGGCCCGCTGCGCGCCGTACCGCCCGGCGGCGGCCGCCGTGGGCGGTGCCGGCCGGGCCGCGGCGACGATTCACCGCGACCGCGCCGGGTATCCGCCGCCATGCCCGACGAGCGCGCGACGGCGGACAACGTCCGCTCACCGCTGGACCGGGTCGCCGAGGAGGGCGGCCGGGCCGTCGCCCGGGTCCGTAGCGAGAGCGGGCAGGCCGGGCGGGTGCGGAAGCGGCAGATGGAGATCACCGTGGTGATCGCGGTGCAGGCCGGGCTGGCCGCCGCGCTCGCCGCGCTGCTCGCGCAGCGCCTGCTCGGGCCGGGGGCGCACGTCTTCGCGCCGGCCGCCGCGGTCGGCACCATCGCCACCGCGATCGGCCAGCGCGCCCGCCGTACCTTCGAGCTGCTCGTCGGGGTCGGTGTCGGCATCGCCGTGGGTGACCTGTTGCGCGCCCTGCTCGGCACCGGGGTCTGGCAGACCGGTGCGGTGGTCGCCCTGGCCGTCGCGACGGCCCTGCTGGTCGCCGGGCGGGGCGGCGCGCTGGTCGGGCAGGCCGGCGGTACGGCGGTGCTGATCGCCACCCTGGCCCCGATGCAACCCGGCCTGGAGGTGCCCCGCGTCTTCGACGCGCTGGTCGGCGGGGTGGTCGGCATCCTCGTGGTGGCGCTGCTGTTCCCGGTCAACCCGCTGCGGATGCTGGACCGGGCGGCCGAGCCGGTCTACGGCGGGCTCACCACGCAGCTCGACGCGGTCGCCCGCGCGCTCACCGACCGGGACGCCGACGTGGCGATCCGCGCCCTGGACGGGCTGCGCGCCCTGGAGGCCGACGTCGGGCGGCTCAACGACGCCCTCAGCGGCGCCGAGGAGGTGGTCACCATCGCCCCGGCCCGCTGGCGGCGCCGGGCCCAGTTCCACCGGTACGCCGACGGCACCCGCCACCTGGAACGGGTGATCCTGTACAGCCGGTCGATGGCCCGTCGGTGCGCCACCGTCCTGCAGTACGGCGAGCCGGTCCCGCCGGAGCTGCCCGCCGCGCTGACCCGGTTCACCGAGGCCATCCGGGAACTGCACCGCGAGTGCCGCTCCGAGACGGATCCGGAATCTGCCCGCCGGCTCGTCCGGGAGAGCGCCGAACTGGCCGGCCGGGCCTGGGCCCAGGGCGTCCGGGTGTTCGGGGACGCCGTGATCACCGACCTGCGTACCGCCGAGAGCGAGGTGCTGCGCGCCACCGGATGCCCGGCCGACGAGGCCAACCGGATCGTGCGCCGGGCGGCCGGGGCGGGCGAGGCGGCGGTGCGTCCGCCGGCGCGGGCCGAGCTGATCACCCGCCGGCACACCGCCCGGGCCCGGCGCCGGACCCGGATCGAGCGGCGCGCCCACGGCCGGCGCCGGCCCACCGGTCCGGCCGCCGCCCCGGTCCGGGCGCCCGCGGGATGACCGGGGACGACCGCGGGTGTCCGGCCGCCCCGCGGCCGTGGGCCGCGCCCCGGGACCGGGCGGTACGCCCGTTCGAGATCTTCTTCGACCTGGTCTTCGTCTTCACCCTCACCCGGATCATGGTGCTGATCGGCCGGCCGCCGACCGCGTCCGCGATGGGGCAGGGGCTGCTCCTGCTGGTGCTGCTCTGGCTCGCCTGGTCGTCGTTCACCTGGCTGGGCAACCAGACGCCGGCCGACCTCGGCGTGGTCCGCGCCGGGTTCCTGGTCGCCATGGCGGCGCTCTTCGTCGCCGCGCTGGTGATGCCGCAGGCCTGGACGCCCGCGCCGGGTCTGGACGGTCCGCTGCTCGTGGCGCTGGCCTACGTGCTGCTGCGGGCGGTCCACCTGGCGCTGTACCACCGGGCGGCGGGCGACCTGCCCGGGCTGCGGCAGCGGATCCGCTTCTTCGCCGTGATCAGCGCCGTCAGTTGGCTCCCGCTCCTGCTCGGCGCGCTGCTGGGCGGCGCCGCGCACACCACCCTCTGGGTGCTCGCGTTCCTGGTGGAGATCGGCGGGCAGCGGCTGTCGTACGCGACGCGCGGCGCCTGGCCGCTGCGCGCCCCGAACTACTTCGCCGAGCGGCACGGCCTCGTCCTGATCATCGCGCTCGGCGAGTCGCTGGTCGCCGCCGGGTTGGGCGCCGGCCCGGCGGCCACCGCGCCGGCCGTGCTCGGGGTGGCGCTGCTCGGCCTCACCACCACCGTCTGCCTGTGGTGGCTCTACTTCGACCAGACGGCTCCCACGGCCCGCCTTGTCCTGGCGCGGGCCCCGGAGGACCGGCGGGACCGGATCGCCGCGGACGCCTACAGCCAGACCCACCTGCTGCTCATCGTCGGGGTCATCTACCTGGCGCTCGGCGTGGAGCAGGTCCTCGGCCACGTCGCCGAGGAGCACTCCGCGCCGCTGGGCTGGCCCGGCGCCGTGGCGCTGTACGGCGGCGCGGGCACCTACCTGGCCGGCCGGCTGCTCCTGGGCCGGCTCACCGGGCAGGCGGTCCGGCCGGCGGCGGCCGTCCTCGCCGTGGCGGTGCCGCTCCTGCTGCCGCTCGGGCGGGCGCTGCCGCCGGCCGCGGCGCTCGGGCTGCTCACCGCGCTGCTGCTCGCCGCCACCGTCGCCGATCGGCTGACCCGGTCGCGGCACCCGGCCGCCGGCGCGGACCCGGCGGGCTTCCCGACCGGGCCGGCCTGAAGCCGCCGGGCGCTCGGCCTGAGGCCGCCGGGCGCTGCCGGTCGGGAGAGCCGGATCCGGGCGGCCGGTGGCTGGCGGACCCGGCGCCGGCCGGGGAGGCCACCGGCCGGAAACTGGCTCCTCCCGGCCCGGCCGGCGCTGGCTACCGTCTGCCCATGAGCATCGATCCGGAGGGGTTGACCGGGCGCTTCGCCGCCCTGACCACCGCTCACGTCGCCGACGCGTGCCTGCGGGCCGGTGTCCCGGTGCGCTGCGCACCGGCCGAGGTGCGGCCGGTGGTCGCCGGCGGACGGCTGGCCGGGCGGGTGCTGCCGGCCCGGCACGCCGGCAGCGTGGACGTCTTCCTCGAGGCCATCGACCGGGCCGCCCCTGGCGATGTGCTGGTGGTGGACAACGCCGGGCGCACCGACGAGGCGTGCGTCGGCGACCTGGTGGTGCTGGAGGCCCGGGCCGCCGGGCTGGCCGGCCTGGTCGTGTGGGGCCTGCACCGGGACACCGGCGACATCGCGGCCCTCGGCCTGCCGCTGTTCAGCCTCGGCGCGACACCCACCGGGCCCCAGCGGCTCGATCCGCGGCCGGCCGACGCGCTGGCCGCCGCCCGGGTCGGGCCGTGGACCGTCGGGCCCGCCGACCTGGCGCTGGCCGACGCGGACGGGGTGCTGTTCGTGCCCGCGGACCGGGCCGGCGACCTGTTCGCCCTCGCCGAGTCCATCCGGGACACCGAGCGGCGACAGGCCGACCGGATCCGGGCCGGCGAGTCGCTGCGCGCGCAGGTGGGCTTCGACGCATACCTGGCCGGCCGGGCGGAGCACCCGGGGCTGACCTTCCGGGAGCACCTGCGCGCGGTCGGCGGCGCCATCGAGGAGTGACGGCGCGCCGGCCGGCGCGGCGGTTCAGGCGCCCCGGGCGAAGAGCGCCAGCCGCACCCGGTTCGGGCTGTCCGTCTTGGCCATCAGGCTGGTGATGTGGGTCTTCACGGTGGTGACCCCGATGTGCAGCCGCTCGGCGATCTCCGGGTTGGACAACCCCTCGCCCACCAGGTCCAGCACCTCCTGTTCCCGGGTGGTCAGCCCCGGCACCGCCCGGGGCGTCCCGGCCTGCGCGTCCACCGCGCGCCGCACCAGCCGCCGCAGCACCTCCTGGCTGAACGGGCTGTCGCCGCCGGCGGCCCGGCGGATGCCGTCGAGCAGGTCGGCGGGGGGCGCGTCCTTGAGCAGGAAGCCGCACGCGCCGGCGGCGAGCGCCGGGTACAGGTGGTCGTCGTCGCCGAACGTGGTCAGCACGACCACCCGGGTGGCCGGGCGCCCGGCCAGGATCCGGCTGGTCGCGGTGATCCCGTCGACGCCGGGCATGCGCAGGGCCATCACCACCACGTCGGGCAGCAGCCGGGCGGCCAGGGTGACCGCGTCCCGCCCGTTGTCGGCCTCACCGACGACCGACAGGTCGGGCTGGGCGTCGCAGAGCATGCGCAGGCCCGCGCGGATCAGGTGCTGGTCGTCGACCAGCAGCACGCGGATCACGCCGGCTCCGGCGCGGCCGGCGTCTCGCGGGTGCCACGGGGCGCGGGGGCACTGGCCGCCGCCCCGCCCGGTGCCGCCCCGCCCGGTGCCGCCCCGCCCGGTGCCGTGCCGGCTGTCGCCGCCGGAAGCACCGTCCGCACCCGCCAGCCGGTGCCGGTGGGGCCCGCGTCGAGGCGGCCGCCGAGCACCTCGACCCGCTCGCGCATGCCGATGATGCCGTGGCCGCCGCCGGAGGGCACCGCCGCGGGGCCCCGGCCGCGCCCGTCGTCCGACACCTCCCAGTGCACGGCGCCCTCGACCACGCTGACCGCCAGCCGGGCCCGCGCGGCCGGGCCGGCGTGCCGGGCCACATTGGTCAGCGCCTCCTGGGTCAACCGGAGCACCGCCAGGCCGCGTACCGCGTCGAGCGCGCCGACGGCGGGGTCCACCTCGGCCTCCACCGTCACCCCGGCCCGCCGGGCCCGGTCCACGGCGGCGCCCAGGGCGGCGGGCACGGCCGCCGGCTCGATCGCGGTCAGCGCCGCGTCCCCGCGCACCCCGCCGGGCTCCCGCAGGACCGCGACCAGCCGGCGCAGCTCGGCCAGGGCGGTCGCCCCGGTGCCGTGCACGTCGTCGAAGACCTCGTGCACCCGGGGGTCCAGGTCGGTCAGCACGTGCCGGGCCACCCCGACCCGCAGCACCATCGACGCCACGTGGTGCGCCACCACGTCGTGCAGCTCGCGGGCGATCGCGGCGCGCTCGTCGGCGCGGGCGGCCCGGTCCTCCGACTCGCGTCGCCGCTGCTGCTCGGCGGCCCGCTGCTCGGCCTGCTGGCCCAGCTCCTGGGAGGTCCGGATGACCAGGCCCAGCAGCAGCGGTACGCCCACCTCCAGGATCAGCCCGAAGACACCCGAGGCGAACCGCCGGGGCGGGTCGCCGATCGAGTCGACCAGGTCCACGGCGGCGAGCAGCCCGGCGGCGAGCCAGATCGTCCGGGTCCGGCGGGCCTGCCTGGTCAGCTCCAACAGGGCGAAGCTCGCGCCCACCTGGTTGATGGTGAGGTCGTCGAGCAGGCAGATCGCGACCAGCAGCAGCCCGGCCTGGACGAGCAGGTTGACCAGCGGCCGGCGGTGCAGCACGGGGCCCGCGCCGAAGGCGAGCAGCGCGAGCGTCCACTGGGTCCGGTCCGGCTGCCCGTGGGTGCCGAAGACCAGGTAGCCGACGCCGGTGAGGTTCAGCAGCAGGATCCGCACGAGCGCGTCGCGCGTGTCGAACAGGCGGCTCACCCATTGCACGGCTTCAGCCTAGGGGGTGCGGCGCGGGTGCCGGGGCCGCCGCCACGCCCCGCGCGGCGACCCGGGGCGTGACCGGCGCGCGGGGCGGGGTGGCCGGGGTCGCGGTCATGCCACCAGCGCCAGGTCGGGGCGGCGCCGCCGGGCCAGCGTCGCGCCGGCGGCCGTGGCGGTCGCGACCAGCAGGACGGCCAGCGCGGCGAGGGTGAGCGCGTCCGGACCCAGCAGCGGCTGCCCGCGCAGCGCCTGCCAGGTGAGCAGCACGGTGAACACCCCGTACGCCACGCCGGCGACCGCCAGCAGCCGCAGCCGGGTCCGCTCGTCCAGCCGGTCGGCCCAGCGGTGCAGCAGCAGCGCCAGGATCGGCATCGCCTGCAGGGCGTGCAGCCCGACGAAGTGCCCGATGCGCAGGTCCCCGCCGGTGGTGCTCCAGCCCAGCAGCGGCAGGCCCGGCCCGCCGTCCGGCACGCCCACGCTGTGCGCGCCGGCGATGCCCTCGACGTCCGGTGCCTGGCCGGGCAGCACCATCGGCACGGCGACCAGCATCCCGAGCAGGGTCAGCCCGAGGCCGAACCCGACCGCGCACCGGGCGACCCGGTCGGCCAGCGGCTGGCGTACCAGCACGATCCCGATGACCAGGTGCGCCGCGAACAGCACCATGATGGCCGCGCCCATCAGCTGCCAGAGCGCGGCGTCGAACGGCGTGCTCTCGTTGTAGTGGCTGGTCCGGCCGCGCAGCACCTGCCCGACGATCACGGTCATCTCCACCAGCCCCACGGCCACCACCACGGTGCCCGCCCACTCGGCGACGCGGCTGCGCCGGGGCAGCAGGGAGAGCATCCAGGCGAGGGTGGCGCCGTAGACGACGAAGGAGAGGCTGAACTTCAGCGGCTTGAGCCAGATCGGCACGCCGGTGAGCACCCGCGGGTCGGCGGCGAGACCGACCGCGCAGACGACGGCGAGCACCGCCATCGTCGAGACGAAGAGCATCAGGGGGCGGTGCCAGTGGGCCGCCCGGTGCAGGACAGTAGTCATGCCTGTAGATGCTGGTCGGGCCGCTTCGCGTCCGCGCCCGACCGGAAGCCCTGGTTGCGGCCGGTGGTCGGAGCGCCACCTCCTACCGGGGGAGGAGGCGGATCAGCCGAACCGGGCCGTGAACGCGGCGTGTGCCGGCCCGCCGGCCCGGTCCAGCACCGCGAAGGTGACCAGGTCGAACCAGCCCGCCGCGTCGGCGAGCGCGAGGTCGAACGCCTCGGCCACGGTGGCCGGGTCGTTGCGGAACACGCCGCACCCCCAGGCGCCCAGCACCAGCCGCCGGTGGCCGTACGCGGCGGCGACGGCGAGCACCCGGCGGGCCCGGGCACGCAGCACCGGGGCCACCCGGACGGCGTCGTCCGGCTGGTTGCGCAGCACCGCCCCCCGGTTGGGCGCCGCCGCGGTCAGGAACGACACCGGGTACGCCGCGTCGAGCAGCCGGCCCCTGTCGTCGCGGAACACCGGCACCCGGGGCGAGTGGATCACCCGGTCGCTGTAGAGCAGGTCCCGCTGTCCCCGGTGGAAGTCGTAGAACCCGCCCGCCGCGGTCAGGCACGGATAGAGCGCCGAGGCCCGGGCGATGCTCTCCTCCTGGGCCTGCGCGCCGGTACGGAAGCCACCGCCCGGGTTCTTCGCCGAGGCGAAGACCAGCGCGGCCACGTCGTCGTCGGCGGCGAGCCGGCGGGCGGCCAGCAGGGTGCTCTCCCCGGTCACCTCGATCCGCGGGCCGGCGTCGCCGCAGGTCGGGGTGGGCAGCGGCTCGTCGGGCAGGTGCAGGCGGGTGCCGGCGACCGCGGCGCGGACCGCCTCGGCGAGGGGTACGGTCGCGCCGTGCGCGTTGACGTACCGGCCGGCGTCGATGATGTCGAGGGTGTCGCGGGCGATCGCCCGCAGCCGGGTGCTCATGATGGGCCCGATTGTGCGCCCGGCGCCCGGACGCCGACGAGCGGATTCCCGGCCGGGCCGGTCAGTCCGGCAGCCGGGGCAGCTCCACGCCGGGATCGCGGCCGAGCAGCACCGCCCGGGTCAGCGCCGTCGCGCCGAACCGGTCGCGTACCCGGTCGACCGCCGCGTCCAGCTCGATGCTCGGGTCGCCGGTGAACGGCAGGCTCAGCTGCACGTGCCCGCCGTCCAGGTTGCCCACCGACACCCCGATGAGGGTCACCCCGCGGGTCTCGATCTCCGGCAGCGCCGTGCGTAGCAACGTCCGCGCCGCGTCGCGCAGCGGGCTGGTCTGCGCGGTCGCCTTCTCCAGTGTGTGCGAGCGGGTGGCCCGGGTGTAGTCGCCGAAGCGCAGCCGCAGCGTCACCGTGCGCCCGGTGCGGCGGGCGCCGCGCATCCGGCCGGTCACCCGGTCGACCAGTCCGGCCAGCACGGCGTCCAGCTCGGCGGGGGAGTGCGGGCCGGCGCCGAGGGCGTGCTGGGCGCCCATCGAGGAGCGGCGCCGCCCGACCTGCACCGCGCGGGGGTCCCGGTTGTGGGCGAGGGCGTGCAGATGCCGCCCGGCTCCCGCACCGAGCAGCGACACCAGCGTCGGCTCGTCGAGCCGGGCCACCTGGCCCACCGTGCGGATGCCCCGCTCGCGCAGCCGCGCCGCGGTCACCGGGCCGACGCCCCAGAGCCGCTCGACCGGCAGCGGATGCAGGAACGCCAGCTCGCCGTCGGGCGCGACGACCAGCAGCCCGTCCGGCTTGGCCACCCCGCTGGCCACCTTGGCCAGGAACTTCGTCCGCGCCACGCCCACCGTGATCGGCAGCCCGACCTGGTCGCGTACCGCCCGGCGCAGCGCCGCCGCGATGTCGGCGGGCGGGCCGACGAGCCGGCGCAGCCCGCCCACGTCCAGGAACGCCTCGTCGATGGAGAGCCCTTCGACCAGCGGGGTGGTCCGCCGGAAGATGTCGAACACGGCCCGGCTCGCCGCCGTGTACGCGGCCATCCGCGGTGGCACCACGAGCGCGTGCGGGCAGAGGCGGCGGGCCTGCCGGCCGCCCATCGCGCTGCGCACCCCGTACGCCTTGGCCTCGTAGCTCGCGGCCAGGACCACGCCGCCGCCGACGATCACCGGCCGGCCGCGCAGCCGCGGGTCGTCGCGCTGCTCGACCGACGCGTAGAACGCGTCCAGGTCGGCGTGCAGGATCGTGGCCTCGCTCGACACCCCCACATGTTCGCACACCTGTTCGGATGGGTGGTGGTGACCAGGGCGGTCAGGGGATGTCGACGGCCAGCTTGCCCAGCGAGCCCCGGAAGTCGGCCAGCGCGCGCGGCACCTCGGCCAGGGGGTAGCGCCGCTCGACCGGCACCCGGATCCGGCCGGCGACCACGTCGGCGGCGAGCCGGTCCAGCGTTCCCGGGGTCGGCTGGCCCAGCACGGAGGTGGCGGCCGGGTGCTGCTCCGGGCCGAAACCGATGGTGGACGCGAGTCGACCGTCCGGGGCGAGCAGGCCGGCGAGCTGGTTGCCGTCGCCGGCCAGGTGCAGCACCGCGGACACCCCGTCCGGGGCCACCGCCCGGACCTGGCCGGCCAGGTCGCCGGTGTGGTCGACCACGTCGCCGGCGCCCAGCTCGCGGACGAAGTCGGCGGCCGCGCCGGCGCGGGCCGTGGCGATCACCCGGGCCCCGGCGGCGCGCGCGTACTGGATCGCGAACGCCCCGACGCCGCCGGTGGCCCCGGAGATGAGCACGGTGTCGCCGGGCCCGGGGGCGACCGCCGCCAGCGCGTCCAGCGCGGTGGCGCCGGCCAGCCCGAGCGCGCCCGCGTCGACCGGGTCGAGTCCGTCCGGGCGGCGGGTGACGGCGTACCCGGCGTCGACGGTCAGGTACTCGGCCCACGCGCCGTCGCCGAGGTAGGAGCGCATGACCACGCCGAACACCGGGTCACCGACCCGCAGCGGGCCGGTGCCCTCGCCCATCGCCTCGACCTCGCCGGCGAAGTCCTTGCCCAGCACCACCGGGAACCGGTACTCCATCGAGCCGCGCATCATCCCGGCGGCCGCCTTCTGGTCGAAGCCGTTGACCGAGGAGGCGCGCACCCGGATGAGCACCTCGCCCGGGCCGGGAGTGGGCCGCGCCACGTCGTCGCGCGGCGCCGGGGCCGCCCCCTCGGCGTCCAGTGTGATCGCCCGCATCGGCGTCTCCTCTCGTCGCTGCGACCGGTGGTGTTCAGACGCCGCGGGTGCGGGGCCGGCCGGCGGAGTGGCGCAACGAGCTGGGCGCGTTCACGCCCGCCCCGTCGCTCACGCTCATGCCCAGCCGTTCCACCAGCTCACCGCCGAGCCAGCCGGTGAACCCGGCCAGGATGACGCCGGCGAAGCTGCAGATCAGCGCCCCCGCGTTCGGGTCCCAGTTGTCGGCGCCCCGGCGCAGCAGCCAGCTCACCGCGAACAGCACCAGCACCACCACGTTGCCGAGGCCGTGCACCGCGCCGACCCGTTTCGCCCGGGTGCCGGCCGGGATGGCGGACCAGTCGATCAGGCCGAACACCGCCGCCACCAGCCCGCCGATGATGCCGGCGGCGATCGTGTACGCGGCGGAGATCTGGAACCCCGCCCGGTCGGTGATCAGGTAGAGAATGTCGAAGATCACCGAGGTGGCGAGCAAACCCAGCGGAAACACGATCAGGATGGGATGGATCCCGTGTCCCATCGCCCGCGCGCGACTCTCCATGCCGGTCCTCCTGTTCTCGGCCCCAGGCCGGGCCCGGGTTCCCCGCTTCGGCCGAATCACACCTGCGGAACGCTCAGCGGTGGCCGGGACCGGGAATGGCCTGGCGCGAGGCGCGCCGGACCACCACCAGCCGGTCGCCGCGGGCGCGCACCGAGATGCCTCCGCCGCGCCGGCGTCGCACCGTCAGGTCGACCGTCGCCCGGCCCACCCGTAGCCCTTCCAGCCGCAGGTCGGGCAGCCAGTCGGGCAGGTGCGGGTCGACGAGGACGGTGCGCAGCGGCGCGGCCGGGCGCAGCGCCAGCAGCGCCTGGACCAGGGCGACCACCGCGCTGGCCGACCAGGCCTGCGGCGAGCACGAGTCCGGGTAGACCCCCGGGTGGGGATGGTCCGCGTCGCGGGGCAGCCCGCTGAGCACCTCGGGCAGCCGGTGCTCGGTGAACAGCCCCGCCGCCGAGAACATCCCCTCGGCCAGCCGGTGCAGCTGCGGCCAGCAGCCGTACCGGGCCAGCCCGAGACCGATGGTGCCCGCCTCCACCGGCCACACGCTGCCCCGGTGGTAGCTGAACGGGTTGTACGCCGGGTGGTCGGCCGAGAGCGTACGGACGCCCCAGCCGCTGAACATGTCCGGGGCGAGGAGCCGCTCGGCCACCCGCGCGGCGGCCCGCTCCGGCACGATCCCGGTGGCCAGCAGGTGCCCGTCGTTGGAGTTGGTCGAGCGCACCGGCCGCTTGTCCGGTCCGAGCGCCATCGCGTAGCAGCCCCGCTCGGGCAGCCAGTACGCCTGGTGGAAGCGGCGGCGCAGCGCCCGCGCCCGGGCCAGCAGGGCGGCGCCCCGGGCCGGGTGGCCGGTGAGCGTGAACACCACCGCCGCGTGCCGCAGGCCCGCGTACCAGTAGCCCTGCAGCTCACTGGTGGCGATCGGGTTGGGCACCACCTGCCCGTGCTCGTCGACGATCGCGGTGTCGGAGTCCTTCCAGCCCTGGTTCTTCAACCCGGCCCGGGACCGGCAGTGGTACTCCAGGAACCCGTCGCCGTCGGGGTCGCCGTACCGCTCGATCCAGCCGAGCGCGCGCCGGGCGGTGGGCAGCAGCTCCCGGACCGTCTCCAGGTCGCCGGTCCAGGCCAGGAACTGGCCGAGGAAGACCAGGAAGTCCGGCGCGGTCGACCAGTCGCCGTAGTAGCGGTCGAACGGGTTGAGCCCGAGCACGGAGACCGGCCCCTGCCGGGCCTCGTGCAGCGGCTTGCCCGGTTCCTCGTCGCGCCAGTCGTCCAGCCGCCGGCCGAGGTGCGCGGCGTTGAGTCGCAGGCTGTCGGCCAGCATGGTGGGCCCGGCCAGCAGCGCCTGCCAGGACGAGGTCATCGTGTCCCGGCCGAAGATCTCCTGGTAGATGGGGAGCCCGGCGATCGGCGCGGTGGGTCCGGCCGGCTCGCCGAGCGGCAGCACGGACAGGTCGGCCACCGCGCACCGCCAGGCCGCCGTGACGTCGAAGTTGCTGCTGTGCAGCCGGGTGAGTTCCCCGGCCAGCCGGGCGCGGGCCCGCGCGGCCGGGTCGCCCGGCTCGTCGTAACCGGCGTCCGGGGCGGGCAGCCGCTCGCCGTCGAAGACCGGTTCCACCAGCACGTCCACCCGGGCGCTGCCGCCCGGCGGCACGGTGAGGTCGACGGCGAAGGTGCCGCCGGCGTAGCCGACCGGGGCGTCGCCGGTCACCCGGACCGCCACCGCCCGGTCCAGATCGTCGCGCCGGTAGGTCAGGCGCAGCTCGCCCGCCGCCGGGTCCCAGCCGGCGTCGACGGCGCCGCGCTGCAACCGCCGGCCGGTCTCGGCCTCGCTGGTGTCGGCGAAGTCCGCCTCGACCGCCAGCCGCAGCGGGAAGCTCATCGGGCCGTCGGCGTAGCTGACCACGGTGAGCCGGGTGCGCAGCCCCGGCCCGACGAACCGCTCGATCAGCAGGTACGCGGCCCGCGACGGCAGCTGCTCCCGGTCGCCCAGCTCGGCGTAGGACAGCTGGGCGTGGCCGCGTACGTTGGCCGTGCTGAACGGCACCGGCGGAAGGCCGGCGACCTCGATCCGCTCGCGGCTGAGCACCCGGGTGTTGCGGGCGAAGAAGCCCTGCGGGTCGGTGCCGCCGATCCGGCCCCGCACGTCGGTGACCAGCGTGCTCCACCCGCTCGCCACGTAGAGCACGTCGGGTCGGACGCGCTGGTTTTGGACGCGGACCATCGGGCCGGCTGTACCCCTTACCGCCGCGGGTACACCCCGCCCGGGGGGCCGGCCGGCGGTGCTGGTCCGCCAGCCGGCCCGATCGGGTCGGGTCAGGTCAGGTCAGGTCATCGGGCGTAGGCCTCCAACTCGTAGAGCGAGAAGCCGTACGAGGTGGCCCGCTTCACCCCGTACATCCGCAGGTAGCGGGCGCTGACCGGGGCGAAGGTCAGGTTGTCGACCCCGCCGTTGCCGGCGGTGGTGCTGAACACCGGCTGCCAGGTCGTGCCGTCCCCGGAGACCTCGATCCGGTACGCGCTGCCGTACGCGCTCTCCCAGCGCAGCACCACCCGGCCGACGGTGCGGGCGGCGCCCAGATCGACCCGCAGCCACTGGTTGTCGTTGTAGCTGCTGCCCCACCGGCTGCCCAGGCTGCCGTCGACCGCCTTGGCGGGGGTGTAGCTGGTGAGGAACTGGGTGCTCGACGCGGTGGCGGGCCGCCCCTGGGCCAGGTTGGTGACGTCGTCGCCCCGGCGCGCCGGGAAGGAGACGACCTGCTGGTAGGTGGGGCGGTTCTGCCAGGCGATCAGCGGGTGGGTGATGCCGCCGAGCCCGGACTGGGCGATGGTGTCGGCGCACCACTGGTCGCCGGCCCCGCAGTGTGAGTCGCCCGGGTAGACCGTGCTGGCCGGCAGCGCCGCGGCCTGGCCGAGGGCGCCGAGCAGGGCCTGCCGGCAGGCGCTCAGGCTGCCGTTGCCGCAGTACGTGCGCCCGAGACCGCCGGCCGCCGGGTCGCCGAGCACGGCCCGGATGTCCTTGTCGACGTAGCCCCACCAGCCGTACTGGAACGCGGAGCCCTTGTGCGGCTGGCCCTGTGCCGCCCAGACGGCGGCGCCGTCGCGGCCCCCGTTCTGGCCGCCGGAGGGCGCCTCGTTGACCTCGATGGCGTCGACGAGGGCGGCGTAGAGGTCGCCGCCGAGGCCGGGGCGGAACTGCGCGGCGGCCAGCAGCGGCCACCAGGCGTCGAAGATCCGGATCGCGTCGGCGTGCTGGTACACCTTCGACCCGGCGGCCGTCTCCACCCGCTTGGCGCCGGCCCGCTGCCAGGCCTGCAGCGTGGCGACCGCGTCGGCCTGGGCCGGGTCGGTGACCGGCTGGCTGGTCAGCACCCGCAGCAGGTTGCCGAGCACCTCCTGACCGCGCAGGTCGGTGACGGCCGCGTCGGCCATGATCCGGACCACCCCGGCCCGGTCCAGCTTGCCCTGGGCGAGCGCCGCGCGTACCCGGCCGTCGAGCAGGTCGGCGCGGTGCACCGCGCCGTAGCTGAAGTTGCCGTCCGCGGCGCCGTAGTCCCGGGCCTGCTTGTTGTTCCAGCTGACGTAGTAGTCCTGGTTCACCGACTGCGGGTGGGCGCCGGTCGGGGTGTAGCTCGCGGTGTTCGTGTCCGGGTTCCAGCCCTGCCACTCGTAGGCCGCCTCGGCCCGGGTGGGCAGGCTCGGGTCGGCGCCGGCCGGGCGCACCGGGTTGCTGCCGGAGTTGTAGTACGCCGCCTCGGTGGAGTTGACGTAGAACCAGTTGAACGCGTAGCCGACGTTGGCGGCGGACTGCTGGAACGCCGCCGCGGAGCCCATCGCGGCCGGGTCGTTGTAGGCCTGGAAGCCGATCGCCGAGTCCGCCTCGTGCCGGTAGGTGGAGCGCAGCTTGGTGAAGGCGGTCGGCTGCCCGTTCACCGTGCCCCGGTACGCCACCAGGCCGTACCGGGTGCGCAGCGCCCGCAGCGTGTACGAACCGGCCGGGGTCGAGTCGGCCAGGGTGGGCGACCAGGAGTTGGTGTGCTCCAGCACCTCCATGGCCACGCACTGGCCGTGGTAGAGGTAGCGGTTGGACTGCAGCGTCGGGGCGCTGCCGTCGGTGGTGCACAGCGGCACCGCGTACGTGTCGGTGAGGTCCTGGCTGGCCGAGGTGGCGCTCCAGGCGTAGTCCTGGCCGCGGCCGAGCAGCACGTAGAGGTTCAGGCCGGCGAAGGCGGCGCCTCGGGCGCTGACGCCGGGGCCCTGCAACTCCTGGAGCATCAGCAGCTGCGGGGCGAAGTAGCCGGTCTGCGGGCCGAACACGGCTACCGGGTTGCCGCTGGTGGTGTGCCGTCCGGAGATCACCACGGCGTTGGACATGCCGTGCGCCTTCAGGCTGGCCAGCCCGCTGAGCAGCCCGTCGGTGCTGCCGCCGGTGCTCTTCGCGGCGGTGGCGCCGGCGGACCCGGTGCCGTTGTAGACCTGCGGTTCGGCCACCACGGTGCCGGCGTCCGGCAGCGCCACACCGGGCGCGTTGTCCGGGGCGCCACCGTACGGGAAGCTCTGCCCGTCGTGGAGGGTGAGCACGGTCTCCGGGTCGTTCTGCTGCCGGAACGCCCGCCAGACCTGGTCGCCCGTGGTGGTGCCGAACTTGGCGCGGGCGGCGATCCGGACCAGCGCGGACTGGATCTCCGATCCGCCGCCGCCACCGAAGAGCCCGCCGACGACCCCGGCCGTGGCGATCAGGTCGGTCATCGTGAAGTGCGTCGGCTTGCCGTTGCCGGTCAGCACGTACTCGCCCGGGTAGTTGTCGTCGGCGATCGACTTGTCGATGTAGGCGTTGACGCCGGCGATGTAGTCGATGACGTCGGTGTAGAGCTGCTGGCCCCGGGTGCCCTTCTGGCGCAGCGCGTCGGCCTGGGCCTGGAGGTCGGCCTCGGTGTAGGGGGAGTTGGCCCAGATGCTCTGCTCCAGGTCGCGGTTGCCGGGCGCGCCGCCGGCGAAGGAGGTGAGGGTGCCCCGGCCGGCGTGCCGGAGCAGGTCCATCACCCAGAGCCGGTCCTGGGCGCCGGCGTAGCCGGCCCCGAACATGGTGCCGGAGCGGGTGGTGCCGGTGACGTGCGGTACGCCGGTGGCCTTGTCCCGCACGATGGTGACGTCCGAGCGGGGCTGGATCCGGCTCTCCACCTGGGCGTCGGGCACGCCGAACGAGGCGTCGTTGTAGAACTGGGCGATCTGCTCGTCGGTCAGCCCGGCGTAGTTGTAGACCAGGTTCGCGTACTCGTCGAGCTGGTCGCTGGAGTGCGCGGGCCGGGTGCCGAGGGCCTGGTGGGCCAGGATCCCGGCGAGGGTGGCGTTGCCGTTCTCGCCCGGCGGCAGGATGTCGGCGCACTGGCCGAGGCAGTAGTCGTTGGGGGCGAAGGTGGTGGCGGCGAGGGCCGGTGACGGTGGGACGACCGTCAGGACGCTCGCCGCGGCGGTGAGGGCCGCGGTCAGCGCGGCGATCCGGGTGCGGGTGGTGGCGGGACGGGGCATGCGGATTCCTCCGGGGTGCGGAGTCGGGCCGGTGGTCGCGCCCGGCTGCCGCTGTGCCGACGTCTCGCCCTCCGCGCCCGGGCGTCATACCCGGAGGTGAGAGTGACTCATATCTACCTGCCGGTAATGATTGATCGAGTTCCATGCCCCGGGATAGGTGCTGTTCACCACGCGCCAATGCCGACCTATCGCCTGGATTGGGACGCGCGGCCATCGTCCGCGGAGGCAGGTCAGGCCGGGGGTGACGCGATGTTGACCATCCAGCCGATGCCGAACCGGTCCACGCACATGCCGAACTCGTCGCCCCACATCTGCTTCTCCAGCGGCACCGTGACGGTGCCGCCCTCGGCGAGCCGCGCCCAGTAGCCGCGCAGCTCGTCGGCGTCGTCCCCGCTGAGGCTGATCGCGATGTTGGTGCCCGGACGGTATTCCATCTCCGGCGGGGTGTCGGAGGCCATCAGGGTGAACCCCCGGTCGGTCTCCAGCATGGCGTGCATGACCTGGTCGGCCACCGCCGGCTCCGGGTTGCCGAACTCGCCGAACGTGCTCACGGCCAGGTTGCCGCCGAACACGTCCCGGTAGAACTCCATGGCCTGCCGTGCGTTGTCGCGGAAGCTGAGGTACGGGTTGAGCCGAGACGCCATCGTGCGACCCTCCTTCGTGGTGGACGAGGGTCATGGTCGCAGTCGGGTGCGCCGGCGACAACGAAGCGTGACGGCGAGTCGCCCGGCGGGCCGGGCCGGACGCGGTGGGACGGCGCCGTTGCCGCCCCACCGCTCTCCCCGCCGGTGCGGCGTCAGTGCTTCTGGAACGACTGCCGCACCACACCCCCCACCAGGGCACACCAGGTGGTGGTGTTGACCTTGCCGTGGGCCGGCAGACCGTGCAGGCGCTGCAGGTCCTGGAGGGCCTTCTTGGTCACCCAGTCGTACTCGCCGGTGACCGCGACGTCGGCGTAACCCTTGGAGTTGAGCATGAACTGCACCGCGCTCACCGGGATGCCGGTGGCGTCCCGGTCCAGCTCCGGGGCGAGGGTCTCCCAGGTCGGCGCGGTGAGCGTCGCGTCGATGTCGACCGGGATGTTGTTCCTCGCCTGCCAGTCCTGCACCGCCGCGACGGTGGCCGCGTCGAAGACGCCGGTCACCGGGACGGCGTAACCGCGGAAGGTGAGCAGGTACTGGGCGACCCGCACCACCGGGCCGCCGACGAACCGCCAGATGTCCGGCCAGCGGCGGGCCGGCACGTCGGCCAGGTCGGTGCCGAGCTCGGCGAAGACCCGGCGGCGCAGCGCCGGGAACTCCCGGTAGAACATCGCGCCCGGGCACTGGGTGGCCCGGAAGTCCCAGTGGCCGAAGATGTCGTGGGCGTGCAGCCCGTACTGCCGGCAGACCGCGGTGCAGAGCGTGACCAGCGAGTCGAGCAGCGCCTGCGGCGGCGTCTCGGTGACGTAGGTGCCCTCGTTCTCGATGCCGATGGCGCGGCCGTTCTCGCCGGGGCAGTGCGCCGAGATCATCTGCCGGTCGCCGGCCTGCAGCCGCTCCAGGCTGCCGTGCCGGCCCTCCAGCACGTGCCCGCCCCGGCTGACCGTGAAGTGCTGGCCGGTGTCGGACCAGCCGTTGCCGTCCATGTGCAGGTCCTGGCAGTCCCGCGCCAGCTGCTTGGCGTGCTCCTCGGAGTAGTCCGTGACGTTCGGGAACGCCATGTGGTGCACGATGATCTTGTTGGTGGCGATCGCGCTGATCGACAGCGGGTCGGCCGGCGGGCGGGCGCCCCATTCGTCGCAGCTGATGATCCAGTCGAGGTCCGCGCCCGGGTCGGCCTGCGCGGCGGCCGGGAAGGCGAGTTCGCTCCCGACGACCGCGACCGCGGCGGCGCCGAAGCCGGCCCGCAGCAGGGTACGGCGGTCCAGCTCGGGATGGTCGAAGTGCATGTCAGCTCCTTTGTGGCCGGCCGGGCGGCCCACGACGGCACGCGGCAGGGGCGGCGGCCCGTCCCGGGCGCCCTGAAAAGGACCTCCAGGAGTGGCGCGTGTTGTGGAGGATATTGCCAAGACGGTTCGAGGTCCAGAGGGTGCGCCGGATCGATGCGGACGGTGTGCAGTGGAGGGTCGACCCCCAGGGCCGCCACCCCGGCCGCCCGGCCCGCCCCGGCGCTGAAGATTGCACTATGCAAATAATCTCGCCGGGCCCCGGTTTCCCCACCCCCGGCCCGGGTAGCGACCTCTGTGGCGCACCCCCCACGGTCAGGAGGCCCCCCATGACACGACCGCACGTCGTCATCGTCGGCGCGGGCTTCGCCGGCTTCCACGCCGCGCGCCGGCTGTCCCGCCTCGCCCGCGGCCGCGCCGACATCACCGTGGTGAACCCCACCGACTACTTCCTCTACCTGCCGCTGCTGCCCGAGGTGACCGGCGGCGTCCTGGACCCGCGGCACGTCGCGGCGCCGCTGGCCGGGGCGCTGCCCGGCGTCCGGCTGGTGCTGGGTGAGGTCGACGAACTCGACGTCGCACGCCGCCAGGTCGGCTACCGGAACCCCACCGGGAGACGCGACCGGCTGGGCTACGACCGCCTCGTGCTCGCCGCGGGCAGTGTCAACAAGCTGCTGCCGATCCCCGGCGTCGCCGACCACGCGCACGGCTTCCGCGGCATCCCGGAGGCGCTGTACCTGCGCGACCACCTGGTCCGTCAGCTCGAACTCGCCGACGCCACCGAGGACCGGGCGGAGCGGGCCGCCCGCTGCACCTTCGTGGTCGTCGGCGCCGGCTACACCGGCACCGAGGTCGCCGCTCAGGGGCAGCTGCTCACCGGTGACCTGGCCCGCCGCCACCCCCGGCTGGCCGACGTGCCGATCCGCTGGCTGCTGCTCGACACCGCCGACCAGGTGCTGCCCGGCATGCCGCCCCGGCTCTCCGGCACCGCCGCTCGGGTGCTTCGGGAACGCGGCGTCGAGGTCGTCCTCGGCGTCTCGGTGGCGGAGGCCACCGCCACCGGTGTCCGGCTCACCGACGGTCGCAGCCTGGCCACCCACTCGCTCATCTGGTGCGTCGGGGTACGCCCCGACCCCCTCGTCGAGGCCACCGGCCTGCCGCGGGAGCACGGCCGGCTGACGGTGGACGAGTACCTGGCCGTACCGGCGCACCCGGAGATCCTGGCCTGCGGCGACGCCGCCGCCGTGCCCGACCCGCAGCACCCGGGCCGCGCCACGCCGATGACCGCGCAGCACGCCGTACGCCAGGGTCGGCTCGCCGCCGACAACATCGCGGCCGACTACGGCACCGGCCGCCGGCGCCCGTACCGGCACCGGGACCTCGGCTTCGTGGTCGACCTGGGCGGCTGGCAGGCGGCCGCCGCGCCGCTGCAGGTACCCCTGTCCGGGGTCCTCGCCCGGGCGGTGACCCGCGGCTACCACCTGGCCGCGCTCCCCGCCGGCCGCGCCCGGGTGGCCACCGACTGGCTGCTCAACGCGCTGGGCTCCCGCCCGGCCGTCAGCCTCGACCTGGTACCCGCAGCGGCCGTGCCGCTGGAGACCGGCACCCCGGAGACCGTCCAACCCGCAGAGGAGGCGAGGTGCGCGCCCTGACCGTCGTCCCCCAGCACGCCGACACCGCCGCCCTGACCGACCTGCCTGACCTCCGCCCCGACGACGGGGAACTGCTGGTCGAGGGGATCGCGGTGGGCATCTGCGGCACCGACAGAGAGATCGTCCAGGGCCGGTACGGTTGGCCGCCGCCCGGCCACGACCGGCTGGTGCTCGGCCACGAGTCCCTCGGCCGGGTCCGTCACGCCCCGCCCGGTGGCGACTTCACCGCGGGGGACCTCGTGGTCGGCGTGGTCCGCCGGCCAGACCCGGTGCCCTGTGGGGCGTGCGCCAGGGGCGAGTTCGACATGTGCCGCAACGGCCGCTACACCGAACGCGGCATCAAGGAACTGCCCGGCTACGGCAGCGAACTGTGGACCGTCGAAACCGACTACGCGGTCCGGCTCGACCCGAAGCTGGAGCGGGTCGGCATGCTGATGGAGCCCGCCAGCGTGGTCGCCAAGGCCTGGGAGCAGGTCGACCGCGTCGGTGCCCGCTCCTGGTACGAGCCGCGTACCGCGCTGGTCACCGGCGCCGGGCCGATCGGCCTCCTGGCCGCCCTGCTCGGCGTGCAGCGGGGCCTCGACGTGCACGTGCTCGACCTGGCCGACGATGGACCGAAGCCGGCCGCGGTGTCCGCGCTCGGCGCGACCTACCACAGCCGGCCCGTCGCCGAGGTCACCGACCAGCTCCACCCCGACGTCGTCATCGAGGCCACCGGCGTCGGCCGGGTGGTCGTCGACGCGATGGGCGGCACGGCGGCGTACGGGATCGTCTGCCTGACCGGCGTGTCCCCGGCCGGCCGGACCATCCCGGTGGACGCGGGCGCCACCAACCGGGAGCTCGTCCTGGAGAACGACGTGGTGGTCGGCTCGGTGAACGCGAACCTGCGGCACTACGCGGTCGCCGCCGACGCCCTGGCCGCCGCCGACCCGGACTGGCTGGCCGGCCTGATCACCCGCCGGGTGCCGCTCGGCCGCTTCGCCGAGGCGCTCACCGCGCGGCCGGACGACATCAAGGTCGTTCTCACCCTCGACTGAGAGGAGGGCGGGATGCCCCGCCGGATCGAGGACTACGCGCTGATCGGCGACCTGCACACGGCCGCGCTGGTGGCCCGGGACGGGTCGATCGACTGGCTCTGCCTGCCCCGGTTCGACTCGCCCGCCTGCTTCGCCGCCCTGCTCGACGACGACGAGGCGGGGTGCTGGCGGCTGGCCCCGGCCGCCGGCGGTCCGGCCACCCGCCGCCGCTACCGCGACGGCACCCTGCTGCTGGAGTCCGAGTGGGACACCCCGGACGGCAGCGTCCGAGTGGTGGACCTGATGCCGCCGCGCGACCGGGCGACCCAGGTGATCCGGATCGTCGAAGGGCTGTCCGGACGGGTGCCGATGCGGATGGAGTTGCGGCTGCGCTTCGACTACGGCCACGTGGTGCCGTGGGTCCGCCGGCACGGCCGGGACCTCGGCGCGATCGCGGGGCCGGACGCGGCCTGGCTGAGCACCGACGTGCCGCTGCACGGCGCGGACCGGTCCAGGCCGTCGGGCGGGACGGACCGGTCCACCGTGGCCGACTTCATGGTGGCGGCGGGGGAGCGGGTGCCGTTCGTGCTCACCTGGCAACTGTCCCACCTGCCCCGGCCCACCCCGGTCGATCCCGAGACCGCGCTCGCCGACACCGAGCGGTACTGGCGGACCTGGATCGCCCGGTGCGACTACCACGGGCGCTGGCCGGACGCGGTGCGGCGGGCCCTGATCACCCTCAAGGCGCTCACCTACGCCCCGACGGGAGGCATCCTCGCGGCGGGCACCACCTCGCTGCCCGAGCAGTTGGGTGGCCCGCGCAACTGGGACTACCGGTACTGCTGGCTGCGCGACGCCACGTTCGCCCTGCAGGCCCTGCTCGGCACGGGCTACGTCGCCGAGGCCAGGGCGTGGCGGGAGTGGCTGCTGCGCGCCGTCGCCGGCGACCCCGCCGACCTGCAGATCATGTACGCCCTGGACGGCACCCGCCGGATTCCCGAGCTGACCCTCGACTGGCTCGACGGGTACGCCGGCTCCCGGCCGGTGCGGATCGGCAACGCCGCCGCCGACCAGTTGCAACTGGACGTGTGGGGCGAGGTGCTCGACGGACTGCAGCTCAGCCGCGAGGCCGGTATCGCCGCCACCGAGGAGGCGTGGGACCTGCAACGCGCCCTGCTGGACTTCCTGGAGGGCAACTGGCGTCGGCCCGACAACGGCCTCTGGGAGGTCCGCGGACCCCGGCGGCACTTCGTCCACTCCAAGGTGATGGCCTGGGCCGGGTTCGACCGGGCGGTGACCGCCGTCGAACGGTACGGCCTGAACGGACCGGTGGACCGGTGGCGAGCCCAGCGGGACGCCGTGCACGCCGAGGTCTGCGCCCGCGGCTTCGACCCGGACCGGAACACCTTCACCCAGTTCTACGGCTCGCGCGGGCTGGATGCCGCGCTGCTGCTCATTCCCCGGGTGGGCTTCCTGCCGTGGTCCGACCCGCGGGTGGTCGGCACGGTGGCGGCGATTCGCCGCGAGCTCTGCGTCGACGGCTTCCTGCTCCGTTACCGGCCCGAGCGCGACGGAAACGTCGACGGCCTGCCCGGCGGCGAGGGCGCCTTCCTCGCCTGCACCTTCTGGCTGGTCGACGCCCTGCACAACACCGGCCGCGTCGGTGCGGCGGAGGAGCTCTTCAGCCGGCTGCTCGACCTCCGCAACGACGTCGGCCTGCTCAGCGAGGAGTACGACCCGGTGGCCGGCCGGCAGCTCGGCAACACGCCGCAGGCGTTCAGCCTGGTCGGGCTGGTCAACTCGGCACGCCAGCTCAGCGGGGCCAGCACCCGTACCTCGGCGTCCCGCGCGGAGCAGCGTACGCCGGCCGGGCGGGGGTAGCGTCGCACGGGCTGGCGGCTGAGGGCGGGGCCACCGTCCCGGAACCGGCCGGTCCGACGGGTGAGGGCGCCACCGGGCACCGCGGGCGGTCGGTGTCAGCCGTGGGCCGGGTCCTGGCGGGCGTGGGTCAGCCCTTCGGCGATGCCCTCGATCGTCTGGACCAGGTAGTCGAAGTCGGGCACCGCGACCCGCTCCGCGCGCTCGTGCAGGTTCGCCCTGGTGACCGTGTCGTCGATCCGGGCCACCTCGTGTCGTCCGTCGCGTTCCATGACTGCCTCCCTCAGGCGGGCGACGCTGCGATGACAGCGCCGTCAGGCCGCTCGGTGCACAAACCAATCATTGCACCGTGCAACCGTTCCCGCCAGGATGACTGTCAGGCGTCGACGGGTGCCTCCTCGTCCCGCCCGGCGAAGCCGAGCCACCACTCCTGCTCGGGCACCTCGCCCGCGGCGGCGGCGAACGCGGCGAGCGCCTCGGTCACCGCCGGCTGCCAGCAGTCCGCCGTGGCCGCGACGATCCGGGACAGTTCCTCCCGGCGGCGCCGGATCACCTCCGCCACGAGCCGCTGCCCGGCCGGGGTGACGCGCAGCCGGACCACCCTCCGGTCGGCGGTGGAGCGGGTGCGGCGGATCAGGCCCTTGCGGATGAGCCGGTCGCACATCCGGGTCCCGGTCGACGGGGCGACCTGCAGCTCCGCCGAGACGTCCGCCGCGCGCTGCGGGCCCCGGGTCGCCAGCACGACCAGCGCCCGGAACTGCGGCAGGGTGACGTCGGCGTCCAGGTCGGCGAGGGACCGGGCGGCCAGCCCGACGAAGGCCCGGCTGGCGGCCATCAGCGCCTCGACGGCCCGCTCGGCGTCCGGAGCAGGTGGTGGCATGCCGACCATCATCGCAGTCCGCCCGGACTGCGGCCGTCGTCGGGACCGGCGGCGCGCGCGGGCCGCAGGCGTGCGGCGCCGCGGAACGGGTACGCGCGGCGCCGGAGGCGGGCGCCTCCGGGATCGAGGGGACCATGGGAGCCGCCGTCGCCATCACGCTGGTCGTCATCGCCGCGCTCGTCGTGCTGGTGCTGTCGTCGAGCGTCCGGCTGGTGCAGCAGTACCAGCGGGGCGTGGTGTTCCGCTTCGGCCGGGTGCTGGACCGCATCCGGCAGCCCGGGCTTCAGCTGATCATTCCGGTCGCCGACCGGATGGTCCGGGTGAGCATGCAGACGACGGTGATCGGGGTGCCGGCGCAGGGCGTCATCACCCGGGACAACGTCACCCTCACCGTCGACGCGGTGGTCTACTACCGGGTGGTCGATCCGGTGAAGGTGCTGGTCAACGTCCGCGACTATTCCTCGGCGGTGCTCCAGGTGGCACAGACCGCGCTGCGCTCGGTGGTCGGCAAGGCCGACCTGGACACCCTGCTGCGCGACCGGGACCGGATCAACGCCGAGCTGAAGGCCGTCATCGACGCGCCCACCGAGAAGCCCTGGGGCCTGCTCATCGAGCGGGTCGAGGTGAAGGACGTGGCGCTGCCCGAGGGGATGAAGCGGTCGATGTCCCGCCAGGCCGAGGCGGAACGGGAACGCCGGGCCCGGGTGATCGCGGCGGACGGCGAGTACCAGGCGTCGCGGCGGCTCGCCGACGCCTCCCGGGCGATGGCGGACACGCCCGGGGCGTACCAGCTGCGGCTGCTGCAGACGGTGGTGGACGTGGCCGCGGAGAAGAACAGCACCCTGGTCATGCCGTTCCCGGTGGAGCTGCTGCGCTTCTTCGACGAGGTCGCCGGCGGCGGCCGTGGGCGGTCGGCCGCCACCGAATCGGGCCGGCGTCAGGAGCCGTCCCCGCTCGGCCCGGTGACCGGGAACGTGGCGGCGGCCGCCGAGGGGGACGGGCACCGGGGCGGCGGGTAGCGGGGACGTGCATATACCGTTTGCCGGTATATGCTGTCCGCCATGGCCGACAGTCCACTCCGGGAACCCACCTTCCTGATCCTCACCGCGCTGGCCGAGACGCCCCAGCACGGCTACGCCGTCATCGAGGACGTGCTGCGCATCTCCGACGGCCGGGTCCGGCTGCGCGCCGGCACCCTCTACGCCGTCCTCGACCGGCTCCGCGCCGACGGCCTCATCGAGGTCGACCGGGAGGAGATCGTCCAGTCCCGACTGCGGCGCTACTACCGGCTCAGCGCGCTCGGCGCGACCCGGCTCGCGGCCGAGGTCGACCGGCTGCGCCGGCACGCCGACGCCGCCGGTGCGCGGCTGCGCCGCGCCCGCCTGCTCGCCGGGGGAGGGGCGGCGTGAGCGCGGACCGGCTCGAACGCCGCTACCGCCGGCTGCTCGCCTGCTACCCCTGGGAACACCGGCGGACGTACGAGGAGGAGATGCTCGCCGTGCTCCTGGCCGGCGCCCGGCCCGGCCAGACCCGCCCCGACCTCGCCGACGCGGCCAACCTGATCGGCGGCGGCCTGCGGGCCCGGCTGCGGGTCGGC
This sequence comes from Micromonospora sp. NPDC050495, assembly GCF_040655175.1. Lineage (NCBI taxonomy): Bacteria > Bacillati > Actinomycetota > Actinomycetes > Micromonosporales > Micromonosporaceae > Micromonospora > Micromonospora sp. NPDC050495. Next base: position 41,164 of record NZ_JBFAJK010000018.1, read on the forward strand.
GCCCGGGGCCTCACCGAGCCGGCCTGGGCCGACGCCGCGGCCGCCACCGGCGTGCTGGTGGCGCTGGTCCTCTGCGCCGCCGCCACCAAGGGCCTGCTCGACCAGGCCCTGCCGGCCCCGTCGCTGCCCCCGCCGTACCCGGCGGCCGGACCGGACCCGGTGGACTGGCTGCGGGTCGCCGGCTGGGCGGCCGTCGCGCTCGCCGCGCTGGTCGGGCTGCGCCGGCTCGCCGCCGGACTGGCCTGGGCCGGGGTCGCCGGATGGCTGGTGCTGGTCGGGCCGGCCGTGGCCGACCAGCAGACGTACGTGGTGGACACCCTGCCCCAGTTCGCGCTCGCCCTCGTGGCGGCCGCCGCGCTCACCGTCCCCGCCCCACCCCGCCGGGCGGTGGCGGTGCTCGGCCCGGCCCGCCTGGTGGCGCTGGTGCTCGCGCCCCTGTCGGTGACGGCCCTGCTCGAACTGAACCGGGTCAACCGGCCGGGCTTCACCGAGAGCCCCGGGACGGGCTCGTTCGTGCGCCTGTCGGCGGACATCGACCTGGAGGCCGGCACCTCGCCCGTGCTGTGGCTCTACGTCGCCGGGCTCGCCGCCGCCGGACTGGCCGTCCTGGCCGCCCTGGCCACGCTCGCCCCGCCGGTGCGCCGGCGGGTCGCCGTCCTGCTCAGCCCGGTGGCCGCGCTGGCCCTGGTGATCGAGAACGCGCTGTCCGGCTGGGTGACCTCGACCGCGCACATGGGACACCTGATCCCGCTGGTGCCGGCGCAGTGGGCGGTGCTGGTGCTGGCGCCCCTGGTGACCTTCCTGGCCGGGGTGCTGCTGGTCCGCCGCCGGGAGGAGACCCTGCGGATGATCGAACTCGGGCGGGCAGTCGACCGGGAACGGCCGGCACCGTAGCCACCGCCGGTGGCCCCGCCGGTCAGACCGGGGCCACCGGCGCCGGCTCGCCGGCCTGCGCCGGCACGCTCACCGGCGCCGCCGGCTTCGGCAGCGTGAAGACGAACCGGGCCCCCTCGGCGTACCCGTCGTCCAGGCGCAGCGTGCCGCCGTGGTACTCGACGATCTTCTTGCAGATCGCCAGCCCGATCCCGGTGCCGTCGTACGTGCCCCGGGGGTGCAGCCGCTGGAAGATCAGGAAGATCTTGTCGGCGTACCGCGGCTCGATGCCGATGCCGTTGTCGGCCACCGCGAACGTCCAGCCGGCCTCCTCCTCGGCCACCTCCACCCGGATCCGGGGCACCCGGCCGGGGCGGCGGAACTTCACCGCGTTGCCGAGCAGGTTCTGCCACAGCATGGTCAGCAGGGTGGGATCGCCGTGCACCACCGGCAGCGGACCCGCGACCACCACCTCCGCGCCCGCCTCGGCGATCGGCCCGGACAGGTTCGACTCCGCCTGCGCCAGCAGCTCGGCCAGGTCCACCTCCCGGTCGTCGCTGTACACCCGGCCGATCCGGGAGAACGCCAGCAGGTCGTTGATCAGGTTCTGCATGCGGGTCGCCCCGTCCACCGCGTACCCGATGTACTGGCGGGCCCGATCGTCGAGCTGCTCGCCGTAGCGGCGCTGGAGCATCTGGCAGAACGACGCCACCTTGCGCAGCGGCTCCTGCAGGTCGTGCGAGGCCACGTAGGCGAACTGCTCCAGGTCCTCGTTGGACCGGCGCAGCTCGGCGGCCTGCTCCTCCAGCGCGTCCCGGTGCCGCCGGCTGGTCTTCAACGCGTCGACCACGCGTTGCCGCATGGTCTCGACGTCCTCGGTGAGCCGGGCGATGTCGGCCGGCCCCTCGGCGGTGAGCCGGTGGTCGAAGTCGCCGCCGGCGACCCGGCGCACCGAGGCGCCCAGCCGGCTCAGCGGGCGCAGCACGGTCACCCGGACCAGCGCCGCGATGACCACGCTGGACAACAGCAGCGTCGCCAGGATCGACACGAAGAGCAGGTCGCGCAGCGCGCGGGCGTCGTCCAGGTCGGTCCGCCCGGCCTGCACCCGGTCCAGCCGGGCCTCCAGCGTGGTCAGCGCGCGGCGGGCGACGTCGAAGGCGAGCCGGCCCTGCTCTTCCACCGGGGCGAGCTCCGACGGGGTGGCCCCGGCCTGTCGGGCCGCGATGAGCCGGGTGGGGTAGTCGGCCCGCCAGCGGTCGGCGAGGACGAGCGCGGCGTCCAGTTCCCGGCGCGCCGCTGGCTCGTCGGCGAGCAGCTCCCGGGCCCGCTGCGCGGTCACCCGCTCGGTCGCCACCCCCTGGTCGTACGGGCCCAGCAGCTCGGGGTTGCCGATGATCACATACCCGCGCACCGCCGCCACCTGCTCCAGCAGGCCGCTCTCCAGCCGGCTCACCGCCGTGCGGGCCGGGGAGATCCGGTCCGCCAACCGGTTGGAGACCGCGGCGGTGTGCGACAGCGCCACCGCGCCCACTCCGCCGCCGGTGAGCACCAGGACGGTCATGGCGAGCATCATCACGCTCAGTCGCCGGCTCATCGTCATCCGCGACCGGCGGCCCTCGGGGGCGCCTCCAGCCGCCGTCGCTGCGCTGCTCACGGCAGCACAGTAACGGAGTGCCGGGCGGGTCGCCGGAAGGCGTCGCTCAGCCGAGCAGGCCGCTGGTGGGCAGCGGCAGCCCCGGCAGCAGCGGCGACAGGCTGGGCACCGGCAGCGGCGGAAGCGGGAGCGTCGGCAGCGGCAGCCCGGGCAGTAGTCCGCCCCCGTCGGACGCGGAGGAGGTGGGCGCGGGGGAGGTGGCCGGCCGGGACTGCCGCGGCGACGGCGAGGGCGCGGGGCGCGGGGCGGACGGCCCGGTGGTCGGCGAGACCGACGGAACCGCCGGCGTGGCGACGCTGGGGGCGGGCGCCGGCGGCGGGGCCGACGCCGCGGCGAGGTCCCGGGCGAGCGCGTCAAGCTCGGCGCGCAGCCGGGCCGCCGTGGCCGGATCGGTGACGTCGGCGAGTTCCCGCCCGGCCCGGTCGATCAGATCCCGGGCCTCGTCGAGGCGCCCGGCGTCCCACGCGGCCCGGGCCTGGGCGATCAGCGCCTCGACGTCGCGCACCTCGGCCCGCTGCGGGTACAGCACCTTGGTCAGCGACCACAGCGGACCACCCGGCTCGGCGCTGCGGCTGGCCACACCGAGCCCGCCGGCCAGGGCGAGCAGGGCGACCCCGGCCGCCGCGAGGCGTACCGCCCGGCGGGGGCGACGGGCCGGCAGCGGCGTCACCGTCGCGTCAAGGGACTCCGCCGGGTCGGTCTCCGCGTCCGCCGGGTCGGCCTCCGCGTCCGGCGCGGCCGGCCGCAGCGGCGGCGCCTCGTCGGCGACGTCGGCGTGCCAGGCGGCGAGCATGGCCGCGAGGTCGTCGCCGGCCGGGGCCGGCTCACCCCGCCCGAGGGCGTCGAGCAGCAGGTCGTCGCGGGCGAGGACGTCCAGGTCCATCGCCTCGTCACCCCCGCCCGCCATCCGCTCGCTCACGCCGCCACCTCGTCCAGGGAACCCTCGGCCAGGGTACGGAGCCGGGCCAGCGCCCGGGACTGGGCCATCCGGACGGCGGCGGCGCTCATCCCGACGATGGTGCCCACCTCGTCGGCGGACAGGCCCACCGCCACGCGCAGCAGGATGATCTCCCGCTGGACGTCGGGCAGCCGCCCCAGCAGCGCCGACAGGCGTCGGGCCAGGTCGGTGGAGACCGCCTGCTGCTCCGGCCCCGGCGCGGCGTCGGCCCGCTCCAGCGGCGCGTCGGTGGCGGTGACCGTCGCGTCCCGGACGGCGGCGCGATGGGCGTCGGCGACCTTGTGGGCGGCGATGCCGTACACGAAGGCAGCGAACGGCACCCCCTGCTCCCGGTAGCGGGGCAGCGCGTGCAGCACCGCCACGCACACCTCCTGGGCGACGTCGTCGGCGGTCGTGTACGCGCCGCCGACCCGCCCCAGCCGGGCCCGGCAGTAGCGGACCAGCCCGGGGCGGACATCGGTGAGCAGCGCCTCGGTCGCCGCAGGGTCGCCCGCGGCGGCCCGGCGGACGAGCTCTGACTCGATCGCTGTCGTCATGGCGTTCGCGAGACACCCTCAATGCCGGCCCGTTTCTCGGCACGCTATCGGCACCCGGCCGGCTTTGCCTAGCTCGCCGACTGTCCGACCCGGGTCACGGAAAGTAGTTGTTGCGTCTGCGCGCCCCAGCCCGATGTCCCGGATGAGAGACGAAGGGAGGGGCGATGGGCGTCGAAGTGGCGGTCCGCGGGCTCACCAAGTCGTTCGGCGGGCATCCGGTGTGGTCGGACATCAGCCTGACCCTGCCCGCCGGGGAGATCTCCGTCCTGTTGGGACCCTCCGGCACCGGCAAGTCGGTGTTCCTCAAGACCCTCGTCGGGCTGCTCCGGCCCGAGCGCGGTTCGGTCCTCATCGCCGGGAAGGACCTGCCCCGGCTCTCCGAGCGGGAGCTGTACGAGGTACGCAAGCTCTTCGGTGTGCTGTTCCAGGACGGCGCCCTGTTCGGCTCGATGACCATCTACGACAACGTGGCGTTCCCGCTGCGTGAGCACACCCGCCGGACCGAGGCCGAGATCCGGGCCGTGGTCACCGAGAAGCTGGACATGGTCGGCCTCGTCGGCGCCGAGCAGAAACTGCCCGGGGAGATCTCCGGCGGGATGCGCAAGCGGGCCGGCCTGGCCCGGGCCCTGGTGCTCGATCCCCAGATCATCCTCTTCGACGAGCCGGACTCCGGGCTCGACCCGGTCCGCACCGCCTACCTCAACCAGCTCATCATCGACCTCAACCAGCGCACCGAGGCGACCTTCCTGATCGTCACCCACGACATCAACACCGCCCGCACGGTGCCGGACAACATCGGCCTGATCTACCACGGCCACCTCGCCATGTTCGGGCCCCGGGAGATGCTGCTGTCCAGCACCGAACCCGTGGTCCGGCAGTTCCTCAACGCCCAGCGGATCGGGCCGATCGGGATGGCCGAGGAGAAGGACGCGGAGGAGCTGGCCGCCGAGGCGCAGGCCGGGGTGGAACTCCCGCCGCTGCCGCCCATCCCGCCGCAGCTGCCCCCGTCGAACGGGCAGCCCCGGCGGGCCGAACGCCCGCCCGGGCAGTGGTGCCGCGAGCACGGCGTCGCCCCGCCGCCCGGCTCCTTCGACGACCGGTGGGACGACGACCGGTCCACCGTCGAGCTGCCGGAGGTGGTCTCGTGAGCGCGCCCGTGGCCGCCCTGCGGACCTCCGGCGAGTTCGTCGCGTTCTGCCTGGACACCCTGCGCGGGCTGGTCCGGCGGCCGGTGCAGGTGCGCGAGTTCGTGCAGCAGGCGTGGTTCATCAGCTCGGTGTCGATCCTGCCCGCCGCGCTGGTGTCGATCCCGTTCGGCGCGGTCATCGCGCTGCAGCTCGGCTCGCTGGTCCGCCAGCTCGGCGCGCAGTCGTTCACCGGCGCCGCGTCGGTGCTCGCCGTGGTCCGGGAGGCCGGGCCGATCGTCACCGCGCTGATCATCGCCGGCGCCGGCGGCTCGGCGATCTGCGCCGACCTGGGCGCCCGGAAGATCCGCGAGGAACTGGACGCCATGCAGGTGCTCGGCATCGACCCGATCCAGCGCCTCGTGGTGCCCCGGGTGCTCGCCGCGATGCTGGTCGCCGTGCTGCTCAACGGGCTGGTCAGCGTCGTCGGGGTGACGGGCGGCTACGCGTTCAACGTGATCCTGCAGGGCGGCACCCCCGGGGCGTACGTGGCCAGCTTCCAGGCCCTCGGGCAGCTGCCCGACCTGCTGGTGGGGGAGGTGAAGGCGCTGCTGTTCGGGGCCGCCGCCGCGCTGGTCGCCAGCTACCAGGGAATGACCGCCAAGGGCGGGCCGAAGGGCGTCGGCGACGCGGTCAACCGCAGCGTGGTCATCACCTTCATGCTGCTGTTCGCGCTGAACTTCGTGGTCACGGCCGTGTACTTCCAGGTCGTCCCGCAGAAGGGGAGCTGACATGACCGTGCTGCGCCACCTCGACGACCTCGGCGGCCAGCTCGCCTTCCATCTGCGCGCCCTGGCCTGGGCTCCGCGCACCCTGCGCCGCTACCGGCGCGAAGTGCTCCGGCTGCTCGCCGAGGTCAGCTTCGGCACCGGCGCCCTCGCGGTGTTCGGCGGCACCGTCGGCGTCATCTGCTTCCTCACCTTCTTCACCGGCACCGAGGTCGGCCTCCAGGGCTACCAGGCGCTCGACCAGCTCGGCAGCAGCGCGTTCAGCGGCTTCATCTCCGCGTACTTCAACACCCGGGAGATCTCCCCGCTGGTGGCCGCGCTGGCCCTCTCCGCCACCGTGGGCTGCGGGTTCACCGCCCAGCTCGGCGCCATGCGCATCGCCGAGGAAGTGGACGCCCTGGAGGTGATGGGCGTGCCGTCGCTGCCGTTCCTGGTCACCACCCGGATGATCGCCGGCTTCATCGCGGTCGTCCCGCTGTACGTGCTCGGCCTGCTCGCCAGCTACCTGGCCACCCGCACCATCGCGGTGGGCTACTACGGACAGTCCGCCGGCACCTACGACTACTACTTCCACCTGTTCCTGCCCCCCGGCGACGTGCTCTGGTCCTTCGCCAAGGTGCTGGTCTTCAGCGTCATCGTCGTGCTGGTGCACTGCTGGTACGGCTACACCGCGCAGGGTGGCCCGGCCGCCGTCGGCGTCGCCGTCGGGCGGGCCGTCCGCACCGCCATCGTCGCGGTCAACGTCGTCGACTTCTTCCTGTCGCTGGCCATCTGGGGCGCCACCACCACCGTCCGGATCGCGGGGTGACGGCCATGCGACACCGGGTCCTCGGCATCCTCTTCGTCGCCGTGCTCGCCGCGGCGCTGACCGCCTCCGTGCTCCAGTACCGCCACGCGTTCACCCCGGTCGACCGGGTGACGCTGCACGCCGACCGGGCCGGCCTGCAACTCCTCGACGGGGCCGACGTCAAGGTGCGCGGCGTCGTGGTCGGCGACGTCCGTTCGGTACGCAGCGACGGCCGGGGCACGGTCATCGGGCTCGCCCTCGACCCGGCCACCACCGACCGGATCCCCGCCGACGTGACGGCCCGGCTGCTGCCCAAGACCCTCTTCGGCGAGCGGTACGTGGAACTCGTCCCGCCGCCGGCCAGCACCGCCGGGCCGATCCGCGACGGCGCCGTCATCACCCAGGACCGCAGCCGCACCGCCGTGGAACTGGAACGGGTGCTCGACCAGGCGCTCCCGCTGCTGCAGGCCATCCGCCCCGACCAGCTCGCCGCCACGCTCGGCGCGATCGCCACCGCCCTGGACGGCCGCGGTGACCGCCTCGGCGCGAACCTCACCCGGCTCGACGCGTACCTGCGGCAGCTCAATCCGGAACTGCCGACGATCAGCGAGGACGTGCGCCGTCTCGCCACCGTGCTGGACGGCTACGACGCCGCGCTGCCCGACCTGCTGGCCCTGCTACGCGACGTCACCGTCACCGCGGCAACGGTCGCCGACCAGCGCACCCAGCTCGCCGCGTTCCTCGCCGACACCACCGACACCGCCGACACCACCCGGGGCTTCCTCGACCGGCACGGGGACCAGTTGATCCGGCTCGGCCAGGTCAGCCGTCCGGTGCTGGAACTGCTCGCCACGTACGCCCCGGAGTACCCGTGCCTGGTGCGCGGGCTGGTCGAGCTGCAACCCCGGGTGGAGGAGGTGTTCGCCGGTGGCCGGATGCACGTCACCCTGGAGGTGACCCGCGACGGCGGCCGGTACGAGCGGGGCCGCGACGAGCCGGCCTACGCCGCCCACGACGGGCCGGACTGCCGGGGTCTGCCGCGCCCGCGGGTGCCCGCGCCGCAGGTGCCGGTCGCCGACGGCTACGACTACGACGGCAGCCGTACCTCGGCGCCGCTGCCCGTCGGGTTGCCGGCCGCCGCGGCCGCGCCCCCGGCCGGCCCGGCGATGGGTCAGGCCGGCACCGGCGAGGAGCGGGCCCTGGTCAAACCCCTGGTCGGTGGCCTGACCGGGACGCCTCCGGCGGAGGTGCCGGACATCGCGGTGCTGCTCTGGGGCCCGCTGCTGCGTGGAGCGGTGGTGAACGCCCGATGACCGGCCGGACCACCCCCGCGCTGCTGAAGCTGATGCTCTTCGCCGCGGTCACCCTGCTCTCCACCGGGCTGCTCGCGCAGACCCTCGGCGCGTTCCCGCCGGACGGGGTCACCTACCGGGCCCGGTTCACCGACGTGACCGGGCTGCTTGCCGGCGACGACGTGCGCGTCGCCGGCGTCCGGGTCGGCAAGGTCACCGACATCGCCGTGGTCGACGACACCGTCGCCGAGGTCGCGTTCACCGTGGACCGGGACGTGCCGGTGGCGGTCGGGGTGCGCGCCGCCGTCCGCTACCGCAACCTCGTCGGGCAGCGCTACCTCGCGCTCACCGAGGGGCCGGGGGACCGCCGGCCGCTGCCCGCCGGCGGGCTCATCCCGCTCGACCGGACGAAGCCGGCACTCGACCTGACCGTGCTGTTCAACGGCTTCCGGCCGCTGTTCACCGCGCTCGACCCGGACGACGTCAACACCCTCGCGTACGAGATCATCCAGGTTCTCCAGGGCGAGGGTGGGACCGTGGCGAGCCTGCTGCGGCGCACCGCGTCGCTGACCACCACCCTCGCCGACCGGGACGCCGTGATCGGCCGGGTGGTCACCAACCTCAACGCCGTCCTGGCCACCCTGGCCGGCCACGACCGGGAGCTGGACACCAGCATCACCGAGCTGCAGCAGTTCGTCTCCGGGCTCTCCGCCGACCGCACCGCCATCGGCGCGGCGCTGACCAGCCTCGGCGAGCTCACCGACACCACCGCCGGCCTGCTGCACGACACCCGGCCGCCGCTCGCCGCCGACGTCCGCGCCCTCGACGAACTGGCCGGCACCCTCGACCGCAACTCCGCCGTCATCGACGGCACCCTCGGCCGGCTGCCGCAACGGTACGAGCAGCTGACCCGGGTCGCCTCCTACGGCTCCTGGTTCAACTTCTACCTCTGCGACTTCGACGGCCGGGTGACCCTGCCCGGCCACCCGCCGCTGACCCCCGCCGGCGTCAGCGCCCCCGCCGCCCGCTGCGCCACCGGAGGTGCCCGGTGAAGCCGTTCCGCGAACGCAACCCCGTCGTCGTCGGGGCGGTCGGGCTGACCGTGCTCGTCGCCGCCCTGCTCGGCGCCTTCCAGCTCGACCGGATCGCCGCGCTCACCGGCCGCCCGTACAGCGCCGCGTTCCACGACGCCAGCGGGCTGGCCGCCGGCAACGAGGTCCGGGTGGCCGGGGTCCGGGTCGGCGTGGTCACCGGCGTCGACCTGGCCCACGACCCCGGACCGTACGTGCGGGTCCGGTTCCGGGTCGACGACGACGGGGTACGCCTCGGCGGCGCCACCGGCGCCACCATCCGGATCAAGACGGTGCTCGGCCAGAAGTACCTCGCGCTCACCCCGGCCGGGTCGGGGACGCTGCCCGAGCACGGGCAGATCCCGCTCGACCGCACCGCTGCCCCGTTCGACGTGGTGCAGGCCGTCTCCGGGCTCGCCGACACCCTCGACCGGGTCGACACCGACCAGCTCGCGCGGGCGTTCACCACCCTGTCGCAGACCTTCGCCGACACCCCGGCCAGCGTGGGCACCTCGCTGACCGGGCTGTCCCGGCTGTCCCGCACCGTGGCCTCCCGCGACGCCGAGCTGCGGACGCTGCTCGCCCGGGCGCGGAGCGTCACCGGGGTCCTCGCCGAGCGCGACGAGGAGTTCCGGCGGCTGGTCACCGACGGGGAGAAGCTGCTTGCCGAGGTCAGCCGGCGCCGCGACGCCATCCACCAGCTCCTCGTCGGCACCGACCAGCTCGCCACCGAACTGTCCGGGTTGGTCGCCGACAACCGGGCCCGGCTGGCACCGGCCCTGGGCAAGCTGCGCGACGTGGTCGCCGTGCTGCAACGCAACCGCGACGAGCTGGAGCAGACCATCCGGCGGATGGGACCGTTCGTCACCACCTTCGCCAACGTGGTCGGCAACGGCCGCTGGTTCGACTCCTACGTCGACGGTCTGCTCCAGCCGTACCTGCCCACCGCCGGAGGGGGACGCTGATGCCCGGCCGGATGCACCGCTGGCGCCGTCCCGTCGCGGCGGCCACCGTCCTGCTCACCGCCGTGGCCCTCGGCGCGGTGGGGTGGCGGCACGAGGCGCCGCAGCGGCGCGTCGTCGCGTACTTCACCCGCGCGGTCGGGGTGTACGCCGGCTCGGACGTCCGGGTGCTCGGCGTCCGCGTCGGCGAGGTGACCGCGGTGATCCCGCAGGGCGCAGCCGTCCGCGTCGAGATGCGCTACGACCCGGCGCTGCGGGTGCCCGCCGACGCCCAGGCGCTGATCGTCCCGCCCAGCGTGGTCAGCGACCGGTACGTCCAGCTCGCCCCGGCCTACGCGGGCGGGCCGGCGCTTCCCGACCGGGCGGAGATCCCGGTCGCCCGGACGGTCGCCCCGATGGAGATCGACGACATCTACGCCGCGCTCGACGAGTTCAACCGCACCCTCGGCCCGGAGGGCGCCAACGCCGACGGCGCGCTGTCCGACCTGGTCGCCACCGGCCGGGCCAACCTGGAGGGCAACGGCGCCAATCTGCACGACACCCTCGACGGACTGTCCCGCGCGCTGACCACCCTGTCCGACGGGCGGGGCGACCTGTTCGGCACGGTCGCCAACCTGCAACGCTTCACCACCACCCTGGCCCGCAGCGACCAGCAGGTACGCCTGTTCCAGCAGCGGCTCGCCGACGTGGCCGGGCAGCTGGCGGGGGAGAAGGAGGAGCTGGCCGCCGCGCTGCGCGACCTGGCCGTCGCGCTGGCCCAGGTCACCACCTTCGTCCGGGACAACCGCACCGCGCTCACCTCGAACGTCACCGCGCTGACCGACATCACCCGGATCCTGGTCCGCCAGCAGGCGGCCGTCATCCAGATCCTCGACGTGGCGCCGCTCGCGGTGAGCAACCTCAACCCTGCGTACAACCCGCGCTCGGGCACCCTCGACACCCGCGACAACGCGCTCGGGCCGTACGACCCGGCCACCTTCGCGTGCTCGCTGCTGGTGTCGCAGCTCCCGGCGGCCGAGGTGCCGGCCATCTGCACCGCCCTCGCGCAGACCCTGCGCGCCAAGGGCCTTCCCCTCACCGACCAGCTGCGCAAGCTGCTCAAGCTGCCGCCCGGCGCCCCGGCGGCCGGCGGGTCCCCACCGGGTTCCATCAGCTCCCCCGGTGCGCCGACCGCCGACGAGGCGCCGGGCGGCTCCACCATCACCAGCGACCCGACCCTGGGCGGCATCCTGCGAGGGCCGGCATGAGCGAGCGTCAGCGAGCGAATCGTCCGGTGCCGCGCGGTGGCGGCCTGATGGCCCGGTTGCCGCGCCTGCTGGCCGCCGCGCTCGCCGTGGCGCTGCTGCCCGCCGGTTGCGGCCTGCCCGAGGTCGCGGACCTCCCGCTGCCCGGCGGCCGGCCGGCCGGGGACGGCTACACCGTCGACGCGGAGTTCGCCGACGTGCTCGACCTGGTGCCGCGCGCCGCCGTGAAGGTCGACGACGTCACGGTCGGCACGGTCGAGAAGATCTCGCTGTCCGGCTGGCACGCCCGGGTCCGGCTGCGCATCGACCGGGCCGTGCGGCTGCCCGCGAACGCCACCGCGGCCGTGCGCCAGAGCAGCCTGCTCGGCGAGAAGTACGTGACGGTGGCCCCGCCGCCCACCGAGGCGGCGCGCGGCCGGCTCGCCGACGGCGACCTCATCCCGCTGTCCCGCACCACCCGCGGCGCCGAGGTCGAGGAGGTCCTCGCCGCGCTCGGCCTGCTGCTCAACGGTGGCGGCCTGGCCCAGCTGCGGACCATCAACGCCGAACTCGGCGCGGCCCTCGCCGGTCGGGAGGCGGACCTGCGGGACACCCTGACCCAGCTGGACACCTTCGTCGGCGGGCTGGACCGGCAGAAGGCCGACATCGTGCGCGCCATCGACGCGCTCGACCGGCTCACCGGCCGGCTCGCCCGGCAACGGCAGGTGGTCGGGGACGCGCTGGACTCCCTCGGGCCGGGCCTGACCGTGCTTGCCCGGCAACGCGCCCAGCTCACCCGGGCGCTGACCGCCCTCGGTCAGCTCGGCACGGTCGGGACCCGGGTGGTCGAGCGCAGTCGGGCGGACACCGTGGCCAGCGTGCGGGCGTTGCAACCGATCCTGGAACAGCTCGCCCGGGCCGGTGACGACCTGCCGAAGTCGCTGGACTTCATGCTGTCGTACCCGTTCCCGCCGAACGTCACCGGTGCGATCGTCGGCGACTTCGTCAACCTCTCCATCACGGCGGACCTGGACGCCGCGACCATTCTGGCCAACCTGGTGGCGGCCCCGCCGCCTCCGGCGGCCCGCGCCGCCCCCCGGGCGGCGGCCCCGGCCACACCCCGCAGGCCGTCCGCCCCGACCGCCCCCGGCGCCCGCCCCGGCCGCGGCGGCGTCCTGCCCGAGCTGCCGCTCAAGTGCCTGCCGGACCTCACCCACTTCCCGGCCACCTGGACCCCGCCGAAGGAGTGCGGGCTGCCGGAGGGCTGCCGGCTGCTCAAACCGGGCTCGACCGTGCCGCTCGGCGGGCTGCTGCTGCCCAAGGGCCTCGTGCCGCCGGGCACCGCGTTCCCCGCCGGCACGGAGCTGCCGGACGGCACCGTGCTCACCGCCGACTGCGTGCTCCCGATCACCGGGGCCGTCACCGGTCAGCTCGGCGGCCTCACCGACATGTTGGGCGGAGGGCTGATCCCGTGATCGGACGTACCGTGAAGCTCCAGCTGCTCGCCTTCGTGCTGGTGAGCCTCCTCGGCATCGGTTACGTCGGGATCCGCTACGTCGGCCTCGGCGACCGCCTGCTCGGCGCGAACTACGTCCTGCACGTCGACCTGGCCCGAGCCGGCGGCCTCTTCGCCAACGCGCCGGTCACCTACCGCGGAGTGCCGGTCGGCCGGGTCACCGCGGTCGCCCTGCACGCCGACGGCGTTCGCGCCGACCTGCGCATCGAGCGGGGCGTACGGGTGCCCGACGCGCTGCGGGCCGTGGTCAGCCAACGCTCCGCCGTCGGCGAGCAGTACCTCGACCTGCGTCCCGACCGCGACGGTGGGCCGTACCTCGCCCCCGGCGCGGTGATCCCCGCCGACCGAACCGGGCTGCCGCTCGCCCCGGAGACCCTGCTGACCAACCTGGATGCCCTGGTCCGCTCGGTCGGCCCGGACGATCTGAGCGTGCTGATCAGCGAGCTGGGCACCGCGTTCGAGGGCAACGAGCAGACCCTCGCCCGGATCCTCGACTCCGGCGACGCGCTGCTCACCGAGGCCGACAGCCGGCTGCCCGAGACGCTCGCCCTGATCCGCGACGCGCGTACCGTGCTCACCACCCAGGCGGAGTCCACCGAGGCGCTGCGCCGCTGGTCGGCCGGGCTGGCGCAGCTCGCCGCCACGCTCCGCGCCGCCGACCCGGACCTGCGCCGGCTGCTCGCCGACGGGCCGCCCGCCGGCGCCGAACTGCGGGCGCTGCTGCGCGGGCTGGAACCCGACGTCGGCACCCTGCTCGGCAACCTGGTCACGGTCAACGGCATCGCCGCCCGCCGGCTGCCCGGCATCGAGCAGCTGCTGGTGGTCTACCCGATCGCGGTGGCCGGCGGCTTCACCGTCACCCCCGGCGACGGCACCGCCCACCTCGGACTCGTGGTCAACGTCGGCAACCCACCGTCCTGCGTCTACTCCGGCGGGGACACCCGGTGTGGTGCGCGCGACCGGGCCGCCGGGGCGAGCGTCCGGGGCGCCGGCAACGCGCCCCGACCCTCCGGCGCCGACCCGGCGCCACCCGCCGCCGACGAGCAGACCGCCCCGGGGTACGACCCCGCGACCGGCCTGGTGCTCGGCTCCGACGGCCGGCCGCTGCAGTTCGGCGGCACCGGCGGGCAGTACCGCACGGCCGGTGACCAGTCCTGGAAACAGCTGTTGCTCGCCGGCCTGACCCCGTGACCGGCCTACCGGAGGAGGTGGCGGTGCCCAGCCGCAGGAACACCACGCTGAAAGTCATCAAGGGCGCGAAGCCCGGCGGCCCGAACCCGCCGCGCCGCCGGGTGGTCACCCGGGCCGTCTTCCGCCCGGTCGAGCCGATCGAGCAGGTGCTGGAGCGCCTCGACCGGGAGCCGGTGGAGGACCCGCTGGAGGGCGGCGACCTGACCGTCATCGGCGATCCCGCCGAGGTCGAGGAGCTGCCCGAGCCGCGGCGGGCCCTCCGTCGCCGCAACCGGCCCGTCCGCGCGGTCCCCGACCCGCCGGCCGGGGACGAGGCCGCCGACCCGCCCGGCGCGGACGAGGACGGCGGCGCCGACCCGCCCGACGCGGACGCGGGATCCGACGCGGACGGCCCATCCCCGCGCGGCACCGGCCGCCGGTCGCCGGCCACCCCGGCCGGTCCGCGCTCCGGCCGAGCCGTCGCCGCCGTGCTCGCCGTGCTGCTCGCCGCTGCCCTGGCCGGCGCCGGTGTCTTCGGCCAGCGCTGGTACGCCGACCGGGCCACCGACCGGGCGCACCGGGAGGCGGTCGCGGCCGCCCGGCAGGCCGCCGTCAACTTCGTCTCGGTCAGCGCCACCAGCGTCGACCGCGACCTGCAGCGGGTCACCGCCGCCGCCACCGGCGACTTCAAGGACGAGTTCACCCGCGGCCAGGCGCAGGTCCGCACCGCGGTCGTGGAGAACAAGGTGCAGTCACAGGGCAGCGTGCTCCGCGCCGGTCTGGTCTCCGGCGACCGCCGGCACGCGGTGGTGCTGGTGGCCGTCGACGCCACGGTGAAGAACGCGAAGGCGCCCGACGGCCGCCCGTCGCACTACCGCATCCAACTCGACCTGGTCCGCGACCGGGACTCGGGCGAGTGGCTGGTGTCCAAGCTCCAGTTCGTCGGCTGAGGAGGAGAAACCCATGCGTGTCCCGACCGTGCCGCTCCGGCGCCCCGGGTGGCTGCGCCCGGTACCCGCGCTCGCCGTCGCGATCGTCCTGGCCGCCGCGGTGGCCCTCGCCGGCTGGTACGGCGACCACCGTGCCGGCCAGCGCGACCGGGCCGTAAGCCAGGCCCTGGCCACCGCCCCATCGGCGGCGAAGGCGCTCTTCTCGTACGACTACCGCACCTTCGACGACAGCGTCGCCAACGGCCGCACCTTCGCCACCGGGGCGTTCGCCGACGAGTACGCCCGGACCACCGCCGCGCTCAAGCCGACCGCCACCAAACAGCAGGCCGTCGTGCTGGCCGAGGTTTCCGCCACCGGCGTGGTCCGCGCCGAGGCGGACCGGGTCGAGCTGCTGCTCTACCTCAACCAGTACCGGCGCAACGTGACCACGGCCGGGGAGAAGGTCGACCAGAACCGGGTGGTGCTCACCCTGGTCCCGGTCCGTGGTGAGTGGAAGGTGGCCCAGGCCACCGCGATCTGATCGGCGGGGTTGCCGGCGTCTGGTACCACTGGCGACGTGTCCGTGACCGATCACGCCCGGGCCGGTCGCCCGGCCGGCGCCCGACCGACCCCGGACCCGGCCGGCACCCCGGGTCCGGGATCGCCGTCCGGTCGCCGGAAACACCCGTTGCGCCGATGGACGCCGACCCGCGGGCGGCCAGAATGATCGGCGAGGCGGACGCCGAGACCCGCCCCTGGAGCGCCGTGGAGTTCCTCGCATGAGCGGGTGGCAGCTGTCCGGCTACACGTCGGTGCGTCAGTTGGGCGCCGGCGCGTCGGGCAGCGTCGTGCTCGCCACCCACGACCCGACCGGCACCCCCGTCGCCATCAAGTACCTGGTGCGCGACATCGGCGACGACCCGTCGTTCCGGACCGCCTTCCGGGAGGAGGCCCGGCTCCTCGGCGCCATCGACGACCCGCACGTCTCCCGGCTCTACGAGTACGTCGAGTCCGCCGACGGCGCGGCCATCGTGATGGAACTGGTCAACGGGGTGTCGCTGCGGCAGATGCTGCGGGCACACGGCCCGACCACGCCGGAATCGGCGCTCTGCGTGCTCAAGGGCTCCCTCGCCGGCCTCGCCGGCGCGCACGCCCACGGCGTCGTGCACCGCGACTACAAGCCGGAGAACGTGCTGGTCACCGGCGACGGGTTGAGCAAGCTGGCCGACTTCGGCATCGCCGTGCCGATCGGGCAGGGCGACGGCACGACCGTCTCCGGCACCCCCCGCTACATGGCCCCCGAGCAGTGGACCGGCGCCCCGGCCAGCCCGGCCTGCGACATCTACGCCGCGACCGCCACCTTCTTCGAGTGCCTCACCGGCCGGCCGCCGTACCAGGGACGGGACCTGCTCACCCTGCGCGAACAGCACGCCTCCGCGCCGATCCCGACCGATCCGGCCCCGGTGCCGGTGCACGACCTGCTCCGGCACGGCATGGCCAAGGAGCCCGCCGACCGTCCGCAACCCGCCCAGGTCTTCCTGGCCGTCCTCGACCAGGTGGCCGGCGAGGCGTACGGGCCGGAGTGGGAGGAACGCGGGCTGCGCGAGCTGGCCCGGCGGGCCGCCCTGCTCGCCGCGCTGTGGCCGTTCCCGGACGGCAGCGGCGGCGCCACCAGCCTGGCCAGCACCGTGCTCGGCGCGGACCCAGGCCCGGCCCCGGCGCGCCGGGGCCTGGCCCACCGTGGCCGCACGCGGACCGCGCTGGTCGGCGGCGCGCTCGTCGCGGCCCTGCTGGTCGGCGGCGCCGGCTACCGCTACGCCGCGCAGGACGACCCCGCCGGCGCGGCCGGCGCGGCCGGACCACCCGCACCGCCCGGTCCGGCCGGTCCGGCCCCGAGCGGCCCACCGGCCACCGGCCCGACCGCCGCGCCGACCTCGACCCCGGTCCCCAGCCCGTCGGCGACCGGCACCCCGCCGGCCACCTCGGGCGGCACGCCCACCCGCACCGGCTCCGCCGCACCCACCGCGTCGACGGTCCGCACCAGCGCACCCGCGCCGACCCCGACGACCAGCACCTCGCCGCCGCCCCCGCCGGACGTCACCGCACCGGTCGTCGGCGGCGTCGGCGGCGACCCCGGCGAACTGGTCCCGGACGGCTGCCCCTACGGCTACCGGACCAGCACGATCAGCGTGACGGCCACCGACGACCGCACCGGCCCGGCCGCGCTGAAGGTGACCTTCCGCTATGCCCTGGCGGGCACCAACTCGACCGTCGCGATGAGCCCGGTCGGGCGGGGGGTGTTCCAGGGGACGCTCGGGCCGCTGCCGAAACCCGCGAAGAGCAGCCGCCTCCTGATCCAGGTCACCGCCGTCGACGCCGCCGGCAACACCGCCACCTCGGCCAGCCCGGCCTACGTGACGCTCTACGCAGACTGCCCCATCGGTTAGGAGTCACGACGTGACCGATGCCCACACCGCCGCCACGGCCCGGGGACGGCTCGGGTGACCCGGCCGGACGAGCCCACCGAGGCGCTGCCCACCCGCGCGCTGCCGGTCGACCTGTCGGCGACCGTCGACCTCGACCGCACCCTGCCGGTCGGCGGCGTCGAACCCACCGCACCCCGGCCCGCCACCGACGCGACCGTGCACCTCGCCGTCGCGGCCCCCACGGTCCGTCCGGGCTCGGCCGAGCCGACCGTGCACCTTCCCGCGTCGGACGCGACCGTGCGCCTCGCGGCGTCGGATGCGACCGTGCGCCTCGCGGCGTCGGATGCGACCGTGCGCCTCGCGGCGTCGGATGTGACCGCGCGTCTCGCGGCGTCGGATGCGACCGTGCATCTCGCGGCGTCGGATGCGACCGTGCATCTCGCGGCGTCGGATGCGACCGTGCACCTCGCGGCGTCGGATGCGACCGCGCGCCTCGCGGCGTCGGATGCGACCGCGCGCCTCGCCGCGCCGGACCGGACGGTGCCGTTCGGACAGTTCGGGGCCGGCTCCGGCAGCACCGGCGGAGCGTCGGGGATCACCCTGCCCGGCGGCCGGTTCACCGGCGCGGGCACGCCCACCCGGGCCGCCGGGGCGCCGGGTGGCACCTGGCCCGCCGGCCCGGTCACCGGCGCGGGCGTGCCGACCCAGGGCACCGGGCCGGCGGCCGGCCACGGCGCGACGACCGGCGCGTACCACGGGGAAGCGGCCGGGGCCCGGACCGCGGGTGACCCGGCCCGGCCGGCGTCCGGCGGGGAACTGCGCTTCGGGCCCGGCGTGCCGGCCACGCCGCCGCCCGCCCCGCCCTGGCCGGCCGGGATCCCGGCGCGCCGGCCCCGGCCGCGGTGGCGCCGGGTGGTCTCGGTGCTGTCCAGCCTGCTCACCGCCGCGCTGCTGCTGGTGGTCGCGCTCTACCTGTGGCAGCGGCTCAGCCCGCTGGAGGTCGAGGGCGTCACGGTGGCCGTGCCGCGGCCGGCCGGCGAGCGCTGCGACGTCACCGTCGACGTGGTGGCCACGGTGCACACGAACGGCCGGGGCGGGATCATCCGCTACCAGTGGTTCCGGTCGGACGCGCCGCCGGGCGCGCTGCTCACCGAGCGGGTCGGCCGGGGCGAGCGGACGGTGACGTTGACTCTCAAGTGGACGTTCAGCGGAGTGGGGGCCACCACCGAGACCGCCACCGTCAACCTCATCGAGCCGTCCCCGTTGCAGGCCGGTACGCAGGTCGCCTACCGCTGCGCCGGTGGCTGACCGGGTTTTCCGGGCGGACGGTCCGGGTAGGTCCAGGCGGACCGACCTGAACCCCTGCGTGGAGGCCCTTCGATGAGAGACAACTTCGGCGACGCGGTGGGCGACGCGTTCCGCTCGGTGATGCTGTTCCTGCCCAAGGCGGTCGCCTTCATCGCGATCCTGGTGGTCGGCTGGCTGATCGCCAAGGCCGTACGGAAGCTGGTCGACGCGGTCCTGGAGCGGGTGCACTTCGACCGTGCCGTGGAGCGCGGCGGCATCAAGACCGCCCTGGCCCGCTCCCGGTACGACGCCAGCGACATCGTCGCCAAGCTGGCGTACTACGCCGTGCTGCTGGTCACCCTCCAGCTCGCCTTCGGCATCTGGGGCCCGAACCCGATCTCGGACCTGATCGCCGGCGTCATCGCCTGGCTGCCCCGGGCGTTCGTGGCCATCGTCATCGTGGTGGTGGCCGCGGCCATCGCCAAGGCGGTCAAGGACATCATCTCCAGCGCGCTCGGCGGCCTCTCCTACGGCCGGATCCTGGCCAACATCGCCTCCGTCTTCATCCTCGGCCTGGGCATCATCGCCGCGCTCAACCAGATCGGCGTCGCCACCGCGGTCACCACCCCGGTGCTGATCGCCGTCCTGGCCACCGTGGGCGGCATCCTGGTCGTCGGCGTCGGCGGTGGGCTGGTCCGTCCGATGCAGAGCCGCTGGGAGAACTGGCTGACCCGGGCCGAGGAGGAGTCCCGCACCATCGCCACTCACGCCCGCGCCTACCAGGCCGGCCGGCGCGACGTCGAGGCGCGGCTGAGCCGGCCCGACCCGTACGCCGGGTCGGACCTGACCCAGCCGGTGGCGCGGGACGCCGAGGCCGACCGCACCCAGCCGGTGGCGCGGGACGCCGAGGCCGACCGCACCCAGCCGGTCCCGGCGTACGGTCCGGCGGAGGCCACCCAGCCGGTCCCCCCGTACGCCGAGGCCGAGCGCACCCAGCCCACGACCGCGCCGCGCCAGCCCACCGCCGAGCAGGCGGCGGACAGCGAGGCCACCATGGTCATCCCGGCGGCGGACGTGGAGAAGTTCCGCCGCTGAGCCGCCCGGACCGACGCACCGGGGTGGGACCCGACCGGGTCCCACCCCGGTGCGCGTTCCCGGCGTCGCTCACCCTCGCCGGCCGATGCCCGGCGTCGCCGGGGCACCCGGACCGGCCGCGCGCCGGATAGCATCGGCGCATGACCTGGCGATGTTGATCCTGCCCTGACGGCCGTGCCCGCGGGCCGCCACGGACACCGCACCTCCGGTGTCCGTCGCGTCCTCGTGGGAAGGCCTCATGATCATCACTCCGGCGCGCGCGCCCGGGACCCGGCCGCTGGCGGCCGCGCTCTACGGCTACGCGTTCCTCACCGACTTCGTCCTGCTCTATCCGCTGTACGCGCTGCTGTTCGCCGACGCCGGGCTGTCGGTCGGGCAGATCTCCGCGCTCTTCGTGCTCTGGTCGGCCACCGGCCTGGCGCTCGAGGTGCCCTCCGGCGCCTGGGCCGACGCGGTGTCCCGGCGGCTGCTGCTCGCCCTGGCCCCGCTGCTGCCGGCCGTCGCGTTCGCGCTCTGGGTGCTCGCCCCCTCGTACCCGGCCTTCGCGGTCGGTTTCGTGCTCTGGGGCGCGGGCGGGGCGCTGCGCTCCGGCGCCCTGGAGGCGCTGGTCTTCACCGAACTCGACCGGCTCGGCGCCACCGACCGGTACGCCCGGCTGATCGGCCGGGCCCGCACCGCCGGGGTGGCCGCCGCGGCGGGCGCGGGCGCCCTCGCCGGTCCGGTCTTCGCCGCCGGCGGCTACCGGGCGGTCGCGCTGGCCAGCGTCGGCGCGTGCCTGCTCGCCGCCGCCGTGGCGACCCGGTTCCCGGAGCACCGCCCGCCGCCGGCCGGCGGGACCGGGACGGCGGCCGGGGAGGGTGGTCCCGGCTGGCTGGGCAGCCTGCGGGCCGGCCTGGCCGAGGCCCGGGCCGACCGGAGGGTACGCGGGGCGCTGCTGCTCGTACCGGCGGTGAGCGCGGTCTGGGGTGGCCTCGACGAGTACACCGGGCTGCTGGCCCGGGACACCGGCGTGGGCGAGGCCAGCGTGCCGCTGCTGCTCCTGCTGCTGTGGGCCGGGATGACCGTGGGCGGGCTGCTCGCGCCGGCGGGGGAGCGGCTGCGCACCGGCGGGTACGCCGGCCTGCTGGTGCTCGCCGCGGTGGCGCTGGCGGCCGGTGCCCTGGTCGGGCACCCGGCGGGCTTCCTGCCGCTCGCGGTGGCGTTCGCCGCGTTCCAACTCGCCACGGTGCTGGCCGACGTGCGGTTGCAGGCCCGGATCACCGGCACCGCGCGGGCCACCGTGACCTCGGTGGCCGGGATGGCCACCGACCTGACCGTGATCGCCTGCTACGGCGGCTACGGCCTGGTCGCCGGCGCCACCGGCAACGCGGTCGCCTTCGCGCTGGCGGCGCTGCCCTACCTGGCGGTCGCGCTGTGCCTGCTGGCCCGGTCCCGGGCGTCCGGCGGCCGGGAGTCGCGCCCCGGTGCGGTTGGCGATCCGTCCGAGGGGACAAATAGCCAGTTACCGGAGAAAACTTCCACACCCTGATTACGGTAGGTGCGCAAGGCGGTCAGCGCCGCCGCCGCTCCGGGTCGTCCACCCGGTCTGCGCGGCGGCGGTCTGGCCCGGGCCGGGCGAGGACGGAGGCGATCCCGGTGACCATGGAAGCGGAGCGCACCCTGCGCGACGAGGAACTCGCCGGGCTGGCGGAGCTCGCCGCCCAACTGCGGGTGGACGCGATCCGGTGCAGCACCCGGGCCGGGTCCGGCCACCCGACCTCCAGCCTCTCCGCGGCCGACCTGCTCGCGGTGCTGATCTCCCGCCACCTGCGCTACGACTGGTCGTTCCCGGGCAACCGCGCCAACGACCACCTGATCTTCTCGAAGGGCCACGCGTCGCCGCTGCTGTACGCGGTGTTCCGGGCGGTCGGCGCGATCAGCGAGCAGGAGCTGCTGGACACCTACCGCCAGGCCGGCTCCCGCCTGCAGGGCCACCCCACCCCGGTCCTGCCCTGGGTGGACGTGGCCACCGGCTCGCTCGGCCAGGGGCTGCCGGCCGGCGTGGGCATCGCGCTGGCCGGGCGGTACCTGGACCGGCTGCCGTTCCACGTCTGGGTGCTCTGCGGCGACAGCGAGATGGCCGAGGGCTCCATCTGGGAGGCGCTGGACAAGGCCGGCCACTACGGGCTGCGCAACCTCACGGCGATCGTCGACGTCAACCGGCTCGGCCAGCGCGGCGCGACCGAGTTGGAGTGGGACCTGGACACCTACCGGCGGCGGGTCGAGGCGTTCGGCTGCCGGGGCATCGTGGTCGACGGCCATGACCTGGGCGCCATCGACGAGGCCCTGGGGCAGGCCCGGGCGGCGAGCGGGCCGACCGTGGTGCTCGCCCGGACCGTCAAGGGCAAGGGGGTGCCCGAGATCGAGGACAGCCCGGACTGGCACGGCAAGGCGCTGCCGCCGGACCTGGCCGAGCGGGCCGTGGCCGCGCTGGGCGGGGACCGCCGGATCCGGGTTCGCGCGCCACGGCCCGAGCCGGTCCCGTCCACCGGCGCCCCCACCGCACCGGAGCCGGCCCTGCCGCAGTACGCCAAGGGGGAGAAGGTCGCGGTCCGCAACGCGTACGGCGACGCGCTGCGCGCGGTCGGCGGCCGGCCGGACGTGGTCGTCCTCGACGGCGAGGTCAGCGACTCCACCCGCGCCGACAAGTTCGGCGAGGCGTACCCGGACCGGTTCTTCGAGATGTTCATCGCCGAGCAGCAGATGGTCGCCGCCGCGGTCGGCCTCCAGGTGCGCGGCTACCGACCGTTCGCGGCGACCTTCGCCGCGTTCCTCTCCCGCGCCTACGACTTCATCCGGATGGCCGCGATCTCGCAGGCCGACATCGTGCTGGCCGGCTCGCACGCCGGGGTCGAGATCGGCCCGGACGGCCCGTCGCAGATGGGGCTGGAGGACCTCGCCGCGCTGCGCGCCGTGCCCGGCTCCACCGTGCTCTGCCCCAGCGACGCGGTCTCCTGCGTCGCGCTGGTCGCCCAGCTGCTCGACCGGGAGGGGATCAGCTACCTGCGCAGCACCCGCGGCGCGTACCCGGTGCTGTACGACAACGGCGACACCTTCCCGATCGGCGGCAGCAAACTGCTCCGCGAGGGCGGCGACGTGGCGCTCATCGGCGCCGGGGTGACCGTGCACACCTGCCTCGCCGCCGCCGAGGAGCTGGCCCGCGAGGGCATCGACGCCCGGGTCGTCGACCTGTACTCGATCAAACCGGTGGACCGGCAGCGGCTGCTCGACACCGTGCGGGCCACCGGTGGCCGGCTCGTGGTGGTCGAGGACCACTACCCCGAGGGCGGCCTCGGCTCGGCGGTGCTCGAATCGCTGGCCGACCTCGCCGAGCCGGTGCGCGTCGCCCACCTGGCGGTGCGCGGGCTGCCCGGCTCGGGGACGCCGACCCAGCAGATGGACCGGGCCGGTATCGGGGTGACCGCGATCGTCGGGGCGGCGCGCGCCCTGGCCTGAGGGCGCGCTCGGGGTGACCCGACCGTTTGCGGCCGGCCGGGGCGGGTAGCCACGCTGCCTCCCGGACGGGAAGGGACGGACATGGCGGAGTTGGAGTTCTTCGAGAAGGTGGCCGCCCGCGCGGGCGTTTCGGCGGACACCGCGCGCTCGCTGACCGAGGCCACGCTGCGCACGCTCGGCGAGCGGATCAGCGGGGGTCAGGCGGCCGACCTGGCCGACCACGTGGCGCACGAGCTGCGACCGCTGCTGTCCCGGGCCCGCACCGAGGAGCCCGAGGCGTTCGGGCCCGAGGAGTTCCTGCGGCGGGTGGCCGAGCGCGCCGGGCAGGCGCCGGAGGTGGCCGAGCGGGGCGTGCGGGCGGTGCTGCAGACCCTGCACCGGGTGGTCGGGCACCGAAAGTTCGAGGGCGCGCTGGCGCAGCTGCCGCGCGAGATCGGCGCGCTGGCCCAACCGGTGCCCCGGGAGCCCTGACCGGCCCGCCGCCGCCCGGCGGCCCTTGATCGACCCGGCCGGTCTGCCGTCGCCCGGCGGCGCCTGATCGACCGGACCGGTCTGGCCGCCGGTGCGGTCGGTCCACCGCGGCGCGGTCGCGGCGGCCCGGCGCGGCGCCGGAACCCGCCGGGGCGGGTCAGCTCACCGGGTCGGGCTCGGCCGTCTGCTCCCAGAGCGACCGCATCTCCTCGAACGCCTGCTCCATGAGCTCCACCATGGCCCGCCGGGCGCGCTCGCCGTCGTGCCGCTGGATGGCCTGGGCCACCTCGGCGTGCAGGTGCAGCGCCTGCTCGTGCGGGTGGTGCGGCATGAGGTGGTGCTTGTGCCGGCCGGTGAGCACCTCGGCGACCAAATCCTGCAGGCGGACGAACATCTCGTTGCCGGAGGCGAGCAGCACCCGCCGGTGGAATTCGATGTCCAGCCGCAGGAAGCGCTCCTCGTCGCCGGCCTTGCCGGCGGCCCACATCTTGGCCGCGAGCCCGACGAGGTCGCTGGCCTCGTCGTGGCCGGCCCGGCTGGCGGCCAGCAGGGCGGCGTGCGGCTCGATGGCGGTGCGCAGCTCGGTGATGGACCGCAGCTGGGCGAGCCGGCTCGCCGAGGCGAGCCGCCACCGGATCACCTGCGGGTCGAAGACGTTCCAGTCGTGCGCGGGCCGGATCGTCACCCCGACCCGTCGGCGGGTCTCGATGAACCCGATCGACGCCAGGACACGCAGCACCTCACGGACCACCGAGCGGGAGACCTCGTACCGGTCGACCAGGTCGTCGATGTTGAGGACCGCCCCGGGGGCGAACTCCCCGCCGCAGATGGCGGTGCCGAGGTGTTCGAGGACGCGTGCGTGCAGCCCGACCTCGGCCGGAGCGGGCTGGGTGCCGACGGCCCCGGAGGAGTACGGTTCCACGCCAAGGATCGTATCAGTTGGGTCAACCCCTTGAATAAATCAGCTTTTTCGTCCTAGCATCCCCTGCTTAAGCGGACGTTACAGCGTTGTGGCGCTCTTCCCCCGGGGCGGCGACCACGAGAAATGGAGAGATGACGTGCGACGTCGATCGATAATCGGTACGTCTCTGGCCGTGGTGGTCGCCATGGGCCTGAGCGCCTGCGGCGGCGGAGAGGACGGCGGCGGTTCGAAGACCCTGCGCGTGACGCTGGTGAACCACGTCTGGACGGAGAACATCAAGAAGGCTCTGCCGGAGTTCGAGAAGCAGACCGGCCTCAAGGTCGAGGTCACCCAGCTCGGTGAGGACCAGCTCTCCGACCAGTACAACGTCAAGCTGAACGCGGGGTCCAGCGACCTCGACGTGATGATGTACCGGCCGCTGCAGGAGGGCAAGCAGTTCGGCAAGAACAAGTACCTCGCCGACCTGACCGAGCGGTCCAAGTCGGACAGTGCCTTCGAGTTCAGCGACTTCCAAGCCGGGCCGGTGCAGGCCACCACGTACGAGGACAAGGTGGTCGGCGTGCCGATCATCACCGAGTCGGAGGTCCTGTACTACCGCAAGGACCTGCTGAAGAAGTCCGGCTTCGACGCGCCGCCGAAGAGCCTGGACGAGCTCAAGGCGCAGGCCGCGAAGGTCGAGGCCGACAACCCGGGCGTCGCGGGCTTCGTCTCCCGTACCGGCAAGGCCGCCGCCGTCACCCAGTTCTCCAGCTTCCTGTTCAGCTTCGGCGGTGACTTCGTCGACGCCAACGGCAAGGCCTCGGTCAACACCGAGCAGGCCAAGCAGGCGTACGGCTACTACGGCGGGCTGCTGCGCGAGCACGGCCCGGAGAACATCAGCACCGACATGAGCTGGTCCGAGGCGATGGCCATCTTCACCCAGGGCAAGGCGGCCTTCTACACCGAGGCCAACTCGCTCTACAAGAACGCCACCGACCCGGCCAAGTCGAAGGTCTCCGACACCGTCGGCTTCGCGCCCTTCCCGGCCGGCCCGGCCGGCTCGAAGCCCTACAACATCCCGTCCTGGGCGCTCGGCATCAACGACCAGTCGAAGAACAAGGACAACGCCTGGAAGTTCATCCAGTGGGCGGCCGGCAAGGAGCAGTCGCTGGCGCAGCAGGAGGCCGGCGTCCCCGGCGCCCGCGCCTCGGTCTGGGCCAACCCGCAGGCCATCGCGACCTACCCGAAGGACCTCGCCGAGGCCACCACGGCCAGCACCGCCAACGGCGTCGGCCACGACCGTCCGCTGGTCGTGAAGGTCGCCCAGGCGCGCGAGATCGTCGGCCAGCCGATCGTCGACGCGATCACCGGCAAGGACCCGGCCGCCTCGGCGGACGCGGCGAACGAGGCGTTCCAGAAGTTCCTCGACGACGAGGCGAAGTAACCCGACCGCGGGACGGCGGGGCCCGACCGGCCCCGCCGTCCCGCGCCGGGTCCCGGCCCTGAGCACTCGGAGACCTCATGTCAGCCGTCACCACACCAGTCACCAGATCGCCGCAGGCCGGCGCGGGCCCGGCGGAGTCGGGCTGGTCGCGCTGGGCCAACGCGCACCGCAAGTGGCTCTTCGCGGCCCCCGCCATGGCGTTCGTCGCCGTGCTGATCATCTTTCCGGTGGCGTGGACCGGATACCTCAGCCTCACCGACGCCGAGGGTTCGGTCCGCGCCGAGAGCGAGTTCATCGGGTTCCAGAACTACCTCGACGTGCTCGCCGACACCGACCGGTTCTGGCCGGCGGTGTGGCGCACCGTCCTGTTCACCGGCGTGGTGCTCGCCGTCGAGGTCGCGCTCGGCATGGCGATCGCCCTGCTGCTGTGGCGGCCGTTCCGCGGTGAGCGCTGGGTCCGGGTCGCCATCCTGCTGCCCCTGGTCGCCACCCCGGTGGCGGTCGGCATGATGTGGCGGCTGATCTTCGATCCCACCATCGGCATGGCCAACGAGGTGCTCAGCTGGGTCGGCATCGGCCCGCAGCCCTGGCTGGCCGGACAGAGCAGCGCCCTGCCGACGACGATGTTCATCGACATCTGGCAGTGGACCCCGATGGTGGTGCTGATCCTGCTCGCCGGCCTCACGTCGCTGTCCGACGAGCCGCAGGAGGCCGCCCTCATCGACGGCGCCAGCACCTGGCAGCGGTTCCGGCACGTCACCCTGCCGCTGCTGATGCCCACCGTGATCGTGGCGATCCTGCTGCGCGGCATCGACGCGCTCAAGACCTTCGACATCCTCTACGCGACCAAGGGTCGCGGCGGCGGGTCGTTCCACGAGGTCGAGACGCTCAACGTCTACGCGTACGGGCTGAGCTTCGACTACAACGCCTACGGCGTCTCATCGACCGTCCTCATCATCTTCTTCCTGATCATCATCGGGGTGATGTGGGCCCTGACCTACCGCAAGAAGGGGCTGGACCGATGAAGCCGAGCAAGCCGTTCACGGTCTTCCGGTCAGTGGCCCTGGCCGTCGTGGTGCTGGCGCTGATCGCGCCGCTGCTCTGGATGATCGCCGCGTCGTTCAAGACCAACGTCGACATCTACGACACCGGCAAGGCCTTCGTCTTCTCGCCCACCCTGGACAACTACGACAACGTGCTCCAGCGGGCCAACTACGTCCAGTTCATCGGCAACAGCCTCTGGGTGGCGTTCGCCGCCACGGTGCTCTCGCTCCTCCTCGGGGTGCCCGCGGCCTACTCGATGAGCCGGTTCAACATGAAGAAGTCCGCGCTCGTGGTGCTCATGGCCCGGATCATCCCGGGCGTGTCGCTCCTGGTGCCCTGGTACTACGTCTTCTCGAACCTGCAGCTGGTCGGCGGGTACACCGTGCTGATCCTCAGCCACATGTTCGTGTCGCTGCCGTTGATCGTCTACATCATGATGGGCTTCTTCGACAGCCTGCCGGAGGACCTGGAGGAGGCGGCGCTGGTCGACGGGCTGACCCACATCGGCGCGTTCCGGCGGATCACCCTGCCGCTGTCCGTGCCCGGCATCGCCACGGCCGGCATCCTGTCCTTCATCTTCTCCTGGAACAACTTCATGTTCGCCCTGGTGCTCTCCGGCGCGGACACGAAGACCCTGCCCGTGGCGATCTTCGACTTCGTCGGCTACGCCAGCATCGACTGGGGCGGCCTGATGGCCGCGGCCACCGTGGTCACCCTGCCGATCATGGTGATCGCCCTGTTCGTGCAGAAGTACATCGTCTCCGGGCTCACCGCCGGCGCCACGAAGGGCTGAGGACGCCATGACAACGATCGCACGGCTGGAGACGTTCCTCGTCGCACCGCGGTGGCTGTTCGTCCGGGTCGAGACGTCCTCCGGGATCGTCGGCTGGGGCGAGGCGACCTGCGAGGGCCGCTCCGAGACCGTCCGCACCGCCGTCGAGCAGCTCAGCGAGCTGCTGATCGGCCGGGACGCGCTGCGGATCGAGGACCACTGGCAGGTCATGACGAAGGCCTCGTTCTACCGGGGCGGGCCGATCCTGGCCAGCGCCGTCGCCGGGCTGGACCAGGCGCTGTGGGACATCGCCGGCAAACATTTCGGCGCCCCGGTGCACCAGCTGCTCGGCGGCCCGGTCCGCGACCGGATCCGGGTCTACGGCTGGGTCGGCGGCGACGAGCCCGCCGAGGTGCGCGACCAGATCAGCGCCGCCGTCGAGACGGGGCTGACCGCGGTGAAGATGAACGCGTCCGGGCGGATGAGCCCGGTCGCCTCGGTCGCCGAGCTCGACGGCGTGGTCCAGCGGGTGGCTGCCGCCCGCGAGGTGCTCGGCGACGAGCGGGACGTCGCGGTCGACTTCCACGGCCGGTTCAGCCTGGCCACCGCCCGCCGGGTCGCCCCGCTGCTCGAGCCGTACCGGCCGTTCTTCCTGGAGGAACCGGTGGTGCCGGAGAACTCGCACCTGATCGGCGAGTTCGTGCGCGCCACGAGCACGCCGGTGTCCACCGGGGAACGCCTCTACAACCGGCAGGAGTTCCTGCCGGTGCTGCAGGCCGGCATCGCGGTCGCCCAGCCGGACCTGTCGCACGCCGGCGGCATCACCGAGGTCCGCAAGATCGCCGCGCTGGCCGAGGTGTACGACGTCCAACTCGCCCCGCACTGCCCGCTCGGCCCGATCGCCCTGGCCTCCTGCCTGCAGGTCGGCTTCGCCACGCCCAACTACCTGATCCAGGAACAGAGCATCGGCATCCACTACAACCTCGGCGCCGAGGTGCTCGACTACTGCCTCGACAAGACCCCGCTGACCTTCGTCGACGGGTACGTCGAGCGGCTCACCGCGCCCGGGCTCGGCATCGAGATCGACGAACACGCGGTGCGCGCCGCGGACAAGCGCGGCCACGCCTGGCGCAGTCCCACCTGGCGGCACCCCGACGGCTCCTATGCGGAATGGTGATCACATGAGCGTCAATCTCGCCACCGAACTGGCCGCCGCCCGGATCCTCGCGGTCATCCGGGGCACCGACACCGCCGGCGCCATCGCCGCCGGCACCGCCCTGCTGGAGGAGGGCGTCCGGATCGTGGAGGTGGCCCTCACCACCCCGGACGCGACGCGGGCCGTCGAGGCGCTGCGCGCGGTCGCGCCGGCCGGGTCCCTGGTCGGCGCCGGCACGGTGCTCACCGTCGCCGACGTCGCCGAGGTGGCCGCCGCCGGCGCGCAGTTCGTGGTGACGCCGGCGGTGGTCGAGTCGATCGCCGAGGCGGCCCGGCTCGGGCTGCCGGTCGCCGCCGGGGCGTTCACCCCGACCGAGGCGTACACCGCGATGCGGCTGGGCGCGTCAGCGATCAAGCTGTTCCCGGCGTCGGTGGGGGGCCCGGCGTACCTGAAGGCGGTGCGCGACCCGTTCCCGGACATCCCGTTCGTCGCCGTCGGTGGCGTCGGCCTGGCCGACCTGCCCGGCTACTTCGGCGCCGGGGCGATCGCGGTCGGCGTCGGCGGCCCGCTGGTCGGCGACGCCGCCTCCGGCGGTGACCTCGACGCCCTGCGCCGGCGGGCCCGGGCCTACCTCGCGGCCGTCGCATGAGCGCCGCCGACCCCGCCGCGCCGCGCCCGCGCGCCTGCCCCGCCGCCGCGTCATGAGCGCCGTCGACCTGCTCACCTTCGGCGAAGCCCTGGTGTCGCTGCGCGCGACCGGGCCCCTCCGCACCGGTGGGGCGCTCACCCCGCACCTGGCCGGGGCGGAGGCCAACGTGGCCATCGGGGTGGCCCGGCTCGGCCACCGCGCCGCCTACGCCGGCCGGATCAGCGACGACGAACTCGGCGAGTTCCTGCTGCGCCAGTTGCGCGCCGAGGGGGTACGGGTCGGGCACGTGGTCCGCGACCCGGACCGCCCGGCCGGACTGATGTTCCTGGAACGGCGTACCGCCGACCTGACCCGGGTGATCTACCAGCGGGCCGGCTCGGCCGGCTCGGCGCTGACCGTCGAGGACCTGCGGCCCGCCCTGGCCGCCGGCGCGCGGGTGCTGCACCTGACCGGGATCACCGCGGCGCTGTCCGACAGCGCCCGGGAGGCCACCCGGTGGGCGGCCGAGACCGCCGCCCGGGCCGGAACGCTGGTCTGCCTCGACGTCAACCACCGGACGAAACTGTGGAGCCGGGAGGCGGCCCGGGCCGCGCTCGCCGCCGTCGTCGGCCACGCCTCGATCGTGGTCGCCTCCGCCGACGAACTGGACCTGGTCGGCGCGCCGGGCGCGGACGAGCAGACCGTGGTCGCCGGGCTGCTGGACCGGGGCGTGTCCACGGTGCTGGTGAAGCTCGGCGGCGACGGCGCCCGCGCGTACACCCGGGAGGGCGTGCGGCAGACGGCGGCGCTGCCCGTGACGGCGGTGGACACCGTCGGCGCGGGGGACGCCTTCACCGCCGGCTACCTCTCCGGCCAGCTCGACGGTCTCGACCTGGCCGGACGACTGCGCCGCGCGGTCACGCTCGGGGCCTTCGCCGTCGCCGGCCACGGCGACTGGGAGTCCCTGCCGCGGCGTGACGAACTGTCCCTCCTGAACGACGTGCAGCCCGGCAGCACGCTGCGCTGACATCACCCGTGAGAAAGGCATCGGCATGAAGATCGTCGCCGCGGACGTCATCGTCTCCAGCCCCGACCGGAACTTCGTCACCCTCAAAATCACCACAGACGAAGGGCTCACCGGGCTGGGCGACGGCACCCTCAACGGGCGCGAACTGGCCGTCGCGTCGTACCTGGCCGACCACGTCGTCCCGCTGCTGATCGGGCGGGACCCGCACCAGATCGAGGACGCCTGGCAGTTCCTCTACCGGTCGGCGTACTGGCGGCGGGGACCGGTCACCATGGCCGCCATCGCGGCGGTGGACGTGGCGCTCTGGGACATCAAGGCCAAGGCCGCCGGGATGCCGCTCTACCAGCTCCTCGGCGGCGCCTCCCGGACCGGCATCCTGGCCTACGGGCACGCCTCCGGGCGGGACCTGCCCGAGCTGTTCGACTCCATCCGCCACCACCTGGAGCTGGGCTTCCGGGCCATCCGGGTGCAGACCTCGGTGCCCGGCATCAACGCCGTGTACGGCGTGGCCGCCCAGGCCGGCGTCGACGGCAAGCGCTACGACTACGAGCCCGCCCAGCGCACGCCGCTGCCCGCCGAGGAGGACTGGGACACCCGCTCGTACCTGCGCCACCTGCCGGGGGTCTTCGAGGCCGTCCGCAACGAGTTCGGCCCCGAGCTGCCCCTGCTGCACGACGGCCACCACCGGATGACCCCCATCCAGGCCGCCAAGCTGGGCAAGGCGCTCGAGCCGTACGACCTGTTCTGGCTGGAGGACTGCACCCCGGCGGAGAACCAGGAGGCGTTGCGGCTGGTCCGCCAGCACACCACCACCCCGCTGGCCATCGGCGAGGTGTTCAACACCGTCTGGGACTACCAGACGCTGATCCGGGAACAGCTCATCGACTACGTGCGGTCCGCGGTCACCCACACCGGCGGCATCACCGCCATGCGGAAGCTGCTCGACTACGCCGCCCAGTACCAGATCAAGTCCGGCATCCACGGCCCGACCGACATCTCCCCGGTCGGCATGGCCGCCGCGCTCCACCTCGACCTGGCCATCCACAACTTCGGCATCCAGGAGTACATGCGGCACGGCGCGCTCACCGACGAGGTGTTCCGTCAGTCGTTCACCTTCGCCGACGGGTACCTGCACCCGGGGGAGCAGCCGGGCCTCGGCGTGGAACTCGACGAGGCGGCCGCGGCCAGGTTCCCCTACCAGCCGGCGTACCTGCCGTTCAACCGGCTCAAGGACGGCACGGTCCATGACTGGTGACCGGCCGCCCACCCGGCACGTGATCGTGATGGGCGTGTCCGGGGCGGGCAAGACGACAGTGGCGCGGGGAATCAGCGAGCTGACCGAGCTGGTGTTCGCCGAGGCGGACGAGTTCCACCCGCCGGCCAACGTGGCCCGGATGCGCGCCGGCATCCCGCTGGACGACGCGGCGCGCTGGCCCTGGCTGAGCGACCTCGCGGCGTGGATGGCCGAACGGCACGCCGAGGGGGTGTCCACCGTGCTGGCCTGCTCGGCGTTGAAGCGCGCCTACCGGGACGTGCTGCGCCAGGGGCCGCCCACGGTGGAGTTCGTGCACCTGGCCGGCACCGCGGAGCTGATCCGGGACCGGATGACCCGGCGGGTCGGGCACTACATGCCGGCCAGCCTGCTCGACTCGCAGCGGGCGACCCTGGAGGAACTGGGGTCCGACGAACCCGGCGTGGTGCTGGACGTGTCGGCGTCACCGGAGGAGCTGGTCGCCGCGGCGGTCCGCCGGCTCGGCCTGCCCCGGCGGAGGTCCGTCCGGGCCGGCTGACCCCGACTCAGTCGGGTCGGGCGTCCAGGTAGACCCAGCGGCCGTCCTCCCGGACGAAGCGGCTGTGCTCGGTGAGGCTGCCGGGCCGCCCGGCCTCCCGGTAGTGGGCCCGGAACGCGACCGTGCCGGCGGTGTCGAACAGGCCACCCCGGTCGGTCTCCAGGATCTCCAGGCCGGTCCACCGGGTGCCCGGGTCCAGCCGCAGCCGGGCCGGCCGGGTGCGCGAGTGCCAGCTGCGTAGCAGGTAGTCGGCGTCGCCCACGGCGAAGGCGCTGTACCGGGAGCGCATCAGCGCCTCGGCGGTCGCCGCCGCCGACGCGCCCCGGTGCGCGGGCGCGCAGCAGTCCGCGTACGGCAGGCCGGTGCCGCAGGGGCAGGGCTGGATCTCGTCGGCCGCGCTTCGGCGGGCACCGCGTTTCGCCACCCGACCATTCTGGCCGACGGCTCGCGGGTGCCCGCCCCGGCTACGACGTCGTCACGCCACCCGGCCGGCCCCGGGACACCCCCATTTAGCGCACAACGGCCCCTCGCGGCGGGGCGTGGCGGCTTGATCGACCCGGCATGCGGTAAAGCGGCCCTTCAACGCCGATCGACACAACGACATGCCGCAACCCGGCCGCCACGTCGTCCACGGTCGCCCGCGCGTACAACCCGAGTCGATCAAGCGAGCGCGTCCAACCGGCTCAGCAGCTCGGTGGCGAGCTGGTCCCGCTCGCGCACGGGCGTCGGATGCGCGGGGCGCCCGCCTGGACTCGCCCCGGCGGGTCAGCGGGTGCCCGTCCGGGCGGTACGCCGGTTGCCGAACGACTCCATGGTGGTGGCCTTCTTCGCCGGGGTCCGGGTCGCGGCGACGGTCCGGGACCGGGCGGTGGCCGCCGCCTTCTTCGCGGTGGGCTTGCGGGCGATGCCCTGCTTCGCCGGCGCCTTGCGGGCCGGCGCCTTCTTCGCCGTGGTCCGGCTGGCCGGCGCCTTCTTCGCCGTGACCCTGGTCGCGGGCGCCTTCTTCGCCGTGGCCCGCGTCGCGGGCGCCTTCTTCGCCGCGGTCCGGGTGGCGGCCTTCTTCGCCGCCGCCGCCTTCTTCGCCGCCGCAGTCTTCGCGGGCGCCTTCTTCGCGGCGGCCGTCGTGGCCGGCGCCTTCCGGGCGGCGGTGGCCTTCTTCGCCGGGGCCGCCTGCTTGGCGGCGGTGGCCTTCGCCGTCGGCCGCCGGGCCGGGGTGGCGGTGGTGGCCGCGGTGTCCTTCTTCCGGGCGACCCGGGCGCTGGTCGGCGTCGGCTTCCCGCCCGGGGTCCTGGCGGCGGTCGCTCCGGTCGCCCGCCGGGTGGCGGTCGCGACCTTCTTCGCCGCCGTCCTCTTCGGCATCGGGGCCTTGCGCGCCCCGGTGGCCTTGCGGGCGCTGCTCGGTCTGCTGGCCGCCTGGGCCATCGCTCCTCCTCGCGATCCGTCGCGGCCGGACCGGCGTCGGGCCGCCGTCCGGCGAGTCGGGCCGATCGGCCCGGGCGGGTCTTCCCACCGCATGGGCGGGCAAACCCGGCGGGTGCCGGGCGGCTGGGTGCGCGGAAATTGACCCAACCAATGAGGCCCGGATCGGCTCTGCTGTTGGGCCGCTTCGGGCCTTAGCGTCGTTGTCGAGAACGCTTCCCGGAGGGACCGAAACGATGACGACCACCGCCGACATGTGGTTCGACCCGCGCTGCCCGTGGGCCTGGAACGCCTCCCGCTGGCTGCTGGAGGTGGAGCGGGTCCGCGACGTCCGGGTCCGGTTCCACGTGCTGAGCCTGTCCCTGCTCAACGAGGGCCGCGACGGGCTGGAGGAGTGGTACCAGGAGTGGCTGAAGCCCGGCCTGGGTCCGGTCCGGGTGTGCGCGGCCGCGGCACAGAAGTGCGGCCCCGAGGTGCTGCGCGACCTCTACACCGCGCTGGGCACCCGGATCCACCACGAGCGGGCGCCGATCGGCCGCGAGCTCTACCTGGCGGCGCTGGCCGAGGTCGACCTGCCCGCCGAGCTGGCCGACGCGGCCGACGTCACCGACCACGACGAGGCGCTGCGGGCCGGCAACCACGCCGGGCTGGCCCCGGTCGGCGAGGACCTCGGCACCCCGGCCATCCACGTGGCCGGCCCCGACGGCCGGGTCAACGCGTTCTTCGGGCCGGTCGTGGCGCCCATCCCGCGCGGCGAGGACGCCGGCCGGCTCTGGGACGGGGTGCTGCTGGTCGCCGGCACCGATGGGTTCTTCGAGCTGAAGCGGGCGCGTACCCGCCGGCCGATCGAGGGCTGAGCGATGGCACACCTGCTGCCCGCGCCCGGACCGGCGCGCACGCTCGCCCTGGCCCAGCTGGCCAACTCGATCGGGGACGGCGCGTTCCTGGTCACCTCGGCGCTCTACTTCACCCAGGTGGTCGGCCTGTCGCCCGGTCAGGTCGGGCTCGGGCTCTCCCTCGGCTGGGCGGCCGGCCTGCTCGCCGGGATCCCGGCCGGGCACGCCGCCGACCGGTGGGACGCCCGGCTGGTCGCCGCGCTGTTGGCCGCCGGCACCGGACTGGCCGTCGCGGCCTTCCTGGCCGTCCGCCAACCCGTCGCGTTCGTGCTGGTGGCCTGCCTCTACGCCGGCTGCCAGACCGGCCTGGCCGCGGTCCGCCAGGCGCTGCTGGCCCGGCTGGTGGAACCGGAGCGGCGCACCGAGGTGCGGGCCCGGTTGCAGGCGGTGGTCAACGCCGGGCTGGGCCTGGGCGCCGCGCTCGGTGGGCTGGCGCTGGCCGCGCACGCCGCCGGGGCGTACCGCGCGGTGCTGCTGCTGGACGCGGTGGCCTTCGGTGTCGCGGCGCTGCTGCTGCGGCGGTTGCCGGCCCGGCGCCGGCCGGTCGCCCGGCCGGAGGCGGCGGGCGCCCGGCGCGCGGTCTTCCAGGACCGGCGGTACGCGCTGCTCACCGCGCTGAACGCGGTGATGATGCTCTACCTGCCGCTGCTCAGCCTGGTGCTGCCGCTGTGGGTGGTCCAGCGCACCGCGGCGCCGTCCTGGCTGGCGGCGGCGCTGCTGGTGGTCAACACGGCGGCGGTGATGCTGGCTCAGGTGCGGGTGGCCCGGCGGGTGGTCGACCCGGCCGGCGCGGCCCGGTCGCTGCGCCGCGCCGGGGCCTGGATGGTCGTCGCGTGCGGGCTCTTCGCGCTGGCCGGCGTCGCCGGCACGCCCGCGCTGGCCGCGGGGATCCTGCTGCTCGGCGCCGGAGCCCAGGTGTACGCGGAGATGGCACACGGCGCCGGCGCGTGGCAGCTCAGCTTCGATCTCGCCCCGGCCGACCAGCACGGCCTGTACCAGGGCTTCTTCGGCAGCGGGGTGCCGGTCGCCCGGATGCTCGGCCCGGTGCTGCTGACCTGGCTGATCGTCGGTGGCGGAGCGCCGGGCTGGCTGGCCTTCGCCGGGCTCTACGCCGCCGCCGCGTTCGGCATCGGCCTCGTGGCGCGGCACGCCGGCCGGCCCGCCCCCCGGGCCCTGGTCGCCTGCGGCTGAGCCGGCGCGCTCCGCGCGGTGTGCGCCCGGCCGATTGCGACCGGGGCGCGCACCGCGCGGCCGGCATGGCCGGTGCGCGTGGCGTGGTGAGCGTGGCGTGGTGAGCGCGGCCCGCGGCGGCGGGGGACAGCGGGCGGCGGGTCCGATCAGTACCCTCGGCGGACGATGGACCAGAGCATGGTGATCCTCGCGCGCCGCCGGGGGCGGCCCGGATGAGCCCGACCCAACGCGCCCTCGACCCCGACCAGGTCCGCCGCTTCGTCGCCGCCTCGCTCGGCCCCGCGCCCACGGTCACCGAGTGCGGGCCGCTGGCCGGTGGTGGCTTCGCCGCCGTCTGGTGGGTGCACCTGGACGACGGCCGGCACGTCGTGCTCAAGGTCGGCCCGTTCCCGCATGTGCCGCTGCTGCGCTACGAGCTCGACATGATCGGCGCCGAGGCCCGCTACCTGCGCCTGGTCGCGGCGCGGGCGCCCGCCGTGCCGGTCCCGCCGCTGCTGCACCACGGCAGCGACCCGGAGCTGGGCGACTGGCTGCTCACCGGCCTGCTGCCCGGCCGCACCCTGTGGGACCTGACCCAGGACGGCGTCGACACCGACGAGGTCCGCGCCGAGCTGGGTGTGGCGCTCGCCGCGCTGCACCGGGTCACCGGCGAGTACTACGGCTACGACGGCGACCGGGCCAGCGGCGACACCTGGCGGGCCGCGTACACCGCCATGGTGGGCGACCTGCTCGCCGACGCGGCCGACTGGCGGGTGCCGCTGCCGCTGCCGGCGGAGCGGATCGCGGAGCTGGTGGGCCGGCAGGCCGCTGTCCTCGACGCCGTGCGCCGCCCGGCGCTGCTGCACTTCGACGGCTGGGCCGGCAACATCCTCGCCACCGCCGGGCCGGACGGCCGGCTCCGGTTCACCGGCCTGGTCGACGGCGAGCGCTACCTGTGGGGCGACCCGCTGATGGACCTGATCTCGCCGCTGCTCTACCGGCGGGTCGAGGACGAGCCGGACGACCCGCTGGTACGCGCCTACCGGGCGGCCGCGCCGTTCCCGTGGGACGTCGGGGTGCGCCGGCGGCTGGGCCTGTACCGGCTCTACCTGTACCTGCTGATGACCGTGGAGCAGCCCAGCCGGGGCATCACCGCCAGCGACGAACCCGCCCGCGCGGCCCGGCTCGCCGAGCTGCTCGGCCGGGAGCTGTCCGACCTGGACACCTGACCCGGGGCCGGGCCGGCCCGGCGGGACCGGCGCCGGCCGCCTCAGCCGGTGGCGGTGGCGAAGACCACGATGTTGTCGGGGTAGTTGCCGGTGTGCGGGTCGAACCGGCCGCCGCAGGTGATCAGGCGCAGCCGGGCCTCCCGGCCTGCGCCGTACACCCGCTCGGTGGGGAAGCGTTCCTTCGGGTACGCCCCGACACCGTCCACGGTGAACCTGGCGACCCGCCCGTCGGCCCGGCCGACCAGCACGGTGTCGCCGGGGCGCAGCCGGCCCAGCTCGAAGAAGACCGCCGGCCCGTTCTGCGAGTCGACGTGTCCGACCAGCACGGCGTTGCCCGCCTCGCCCGGCGTGGGGCCCCGGCGGTACCAGCCGGCGATCTCCGGGTGGTCCAGCGGCGGCACCTGCAGGGCGCCGTCGTCGTCGGTGGCCACCGGGACGATCTCCGCGTCGACGCCGATGCGGGGGATGCTGACCCGGACCGGCTCGGAGCGCGGCAGCACCGGACCGGGCGTGCCGGAGCGTTCCGCGGTGGGGGCGACCGACGCCCCCGGCTGCGGTGGCCGGGTCCCGGTGCTGCCGAGGCCGGCGGCGACCAGGCCGGCCCCGGTCGCGCCGGCCAGGGTGACCGCGGCGACGAGGGCGACCGTGCGGGCGCCGGGCCGGCTCGCGGGGCGGTGCGGCGACGACAGCTTCCCACCTCCGTCCGAACAGGGCGCGGTGTGCCCGCACCGGTCCGCACCGGCGCGGGCACCCGCCCAGGGATGGTCGTGCCGGCCCGTCAGGCCGGGCTGGTGGCGCGGCGCCGGCGGCGGACCAGCACGTACGTCCCGCCGGCGATGGCCGCGACGGCGAGCGCGCCGCCGGCGGCGAGCACCGTGGTGTCCCCGTCCCCGTCCGCGCCGCCCCCGCCGGCCTGGGCCCCGCCGATCGGGGTGACCGCGAAGGTGGCCGTGCCGCCGTTGCTGCCGTCGCCGCAGGTGGTGGTGACCGTGTAGGTGCCGAGGGTGAACCCGGCGGTGAAGAGTTCGGCGCTCAGGCCGCCTCCCGCGGCGGCCGTGGTGGACCGGACGTTCTGGTCCCGGTCGGGTCCGGTGACGCGGAAGAGCGCGTCGCCCGCGTTCGGGTTGCAGGTCGTGGTGAGTACGACGGTCCCGCCGACCGGCGTGGTGGCCGGCGAGACGGTGGTGTCCGCGAGCGCGGCGGCCGGAAGCAGCAGGGCGCCGAGGCCCACGCCGATCGCCGCCGAAGCGAGAACTGTCTGTGCCTTCATCCGCGTCTTCCCTCACTTTTCGTCCGCTGACTGCGTGGGACGCCGTTCGGGTGGCCAACTCCGTGACTAGCACCGGTGTGGCCAACACTAGGAGGGTTGCGGCGGTCACTCGGCGTAATTGAGAAATCTTCGTTGCCGTCCCGTGTTCCCGGTGCGGGCCCGCCGGTGCCGACATGCCCGGCCAGGCCGCCGCAACCCGGACGGCGGACCGGCCGGCAATCGCCCGCCCCGCGCCGGCTGGCGGGTACGTCCGGTTCGCCCCGCGACGCGCCGGCCGTGCCGGATCCGGCCGTTCGGCGTCCGGCACGGACCGCTCGCCGCACCGGGGCGACCACTCCCGGCGGCTGACCGGCCGCTCAACTCGCGGCGGTGAGCAGGGAGAACTACAGTCGGCAGGAACACCACCGGATAGATCGCCAGACATATCGCGGTGAGGAGCGAGCCGATGACCAACCCCACCGGAGTCGAGGTCACCGGGGCCGCCCACCCCCGGTACGACGAGATCCTCACCCCCGAGGCGCTGGCCTTCCTCGCCGCGTTGCACCGCGCCTTCGACCCCCGCCGGCGGGAGCTGCTGCGGCGCCGCCGGCACCGGGACGCCGAACTGGCCGCGGGTGCCACCCTGGACTTCCTGCCCGAGACCCGCGCGATCCGCGAGTCGGACTGGCGGGTCGCCGACCCGGCACCCGGGCTCGTCGACCGGCGGGTGGAGATCACCGGGCCCACCGACGCCAAGATGACCATCAACGCCCTCAACTCGGGCGCCCGGGTCTGGCTCGCCGACCTGGAGGACGCCAACACCCCGCGCTGGGAGAACGTCGTCTCCGGCCAGCTCAACCTGCGCGACGCGATCGACGGCAAGCTGGAGTTCACCTCGCCGGAGGGCAAGCGGTACGCCCTGCACGACGGCGAACTGGCCACCATCGTGGTCCGGCCGCGCGGCTGGCACCTCGACGAGAAGCACCTCCTCGTCGACGGCGAACGCACCTCCGGCAGCCTGGTCGACTTCGGCCTCTACCTCTTCCACTGCGCCCGCCGGCAGCTCGACCGGGGCGCCGGCCCGTACTTCTACCTGCCCAAACTGGAGAGCCACCTCGAGGCGCGACTGTGGAACGAGGTGTTCCTGTTCGCCCAGGACCAGCTCGGCATCCCGCGCGGCACGATCCGGGCCACCGTGCTCATCGAGACCTTTCCGGCCGCGTTCGAGATGGACGAGATCCTCCACGAGCTGCGCGAGCACTCCGCCGGGCTGAACGCCGGCCGGTGGGACTACATGTTCAGCGTGATCAAGAAGTTCCGTACCCGGGGGCAGGACTTCCTGCTGCCCGACCGCAACGCGGTCACCATGACCGTGCCGTTCATGCGGGCGTACACCGAGCTGCTGGTGCGTACCTGCCACCGGCGGGGCGCGCACGCCATCGGCGGGATGGCCGCGTTCATCCCGAGCCGGCGTGATCCGCAGGTCAACGAGACCGCGCTGGCCAAGGTGCGCGAGGACAAGACCCGCGAGGCCGGCGACGGCTTCGACGGCTCCTGGGTGGCCCACCCCGACCTGGTCCCGGTCTGCCGGGAGGTCTTCGACCAGGTCCTCGGCGACCGGCCCCACCAGCTGCACCGCACCCGCGACGAGGTCCGGGTGACCGCCGCCGAGCTGCTGAACGTGCGGGCCACCCCCGGCGGCCACACCGAGGCCGGGCTGCGCAACGCGGTCAGCGTCGGCGTGCAGTACCTGGCCGCCTGGCTGCGCGGCACCGGCGCGGTGGCCATCTTCAACCTGATGGAGGACGCCGCCACCGCCGAGATCTCCCGCAGCCAGGTCTGGCAGTGGCTGCACAACGAGGTCACCCTCGACGACACCGGCGAGCGGGTCACCCGCGACCTGGTCGAACGGATCGCCGACGAGGAGATCGCCGGGCTGCCCGGCGATCCGGGCGACTACGCCGAGGCCCGGGCCCTGTTCATGGCCGTCGCCGTCGCCGACGACTTCGTCGACTTCCTCACCGTGCCGGCGTACGAACGGATGCCCTGACCGACGACCGACCGCGACGCGGAGGTGGGCGATGAGCACGACCCCGACGGACCTCGACGCTCTCGCCGCCACCCTGCGCGCCGCCATCGGCGCCGAGCGGGTGATCAGCGACCGGCAGCAGCTGCGCACCTACGAGTGCGACGGGCTGGCCCGGTACCGGGTGGTGCCGGGGCTGGTCGCCCTGCCCGCCGACGCCGCGCAGTGCGCCGCCGTGGTCCGCGCCTGCGCGGCCGCCGGCACGCCGTTCGTCGCCCGCGGCGCCGGCACCGGGCTCTCCGGTGGGGCGCTGCCGCACGCCCACGGCGTGCTCGTGGTGACCTCCACGATGCGCGACATCGTCGAGGTCGCCCCCGACGACGAGCGGGCCGTGGTGCAGCCCGGCGTGATCAACCTGGCGGTCAGCCGGGCCGCGGCCCCGCACGGCTACTACTACGCCCCCGACCCGTCCAGCCAGCAGATCTGCTCGATCGGCGGCAACGTGGCGGAGAACTCCGGCGGCGCGCACTGCCTGAAGTACGGCTTCACCACCCACCACGTCACCGGGCTGGAGGTGGTCACCCCGGACGGGGAACGGGTGCGCCTCGGCGGCCGCGCCCCGGACACCCCCGGCTACGACCTGCTCGGCGCGTTCGTCGGCTCGGAGGGCACCCTGGGCATCGCCACCGAGGTCACCGTCCGGCTGACCCGGCTGCCCGAGTCGGTGCGGACCCTGCTGGCCGCGTTCGGCTCCACCGACCAGGCGGGCGCGGCCACCTCGGCGGTGATCGCGGCCGGCGTGGTGCCGGCGGCGGTGGAGATGATGGACGCGCTGGCCATCTCCGCCGCCGAGGCGGCCGTGCACTGTGGCTACCCGGCCGGTGCCGGGGCGGTGCTCATCGTCGAGCTGGACGGCCCGGCGCCGGAGGTCGACGCCCAGTTCGCCCAGGTGGAGGCGCTCTGCCGGGAGAACGGGGCGTTCGAGATCCGGATCGCCGCCGACGACGCCGAGCGGGCGCTGTTCTGGCGGGGACGCAAGTCCGCGTTCGCCGCCGTCGGGCGGATCAGCCCCGACTACATCGTCCAGGACGGGGTGATCCCGCGGACCGCCCTGCCGGAGGTGCTGCGGCGCATCGACGCGCTCTCCGCCGAACACGGCATCCGGGTGGCCAACGTCTTCCACGCCGGCGACGGCAACCTGCACCCGCTGGTCCTCTTCGACGCCGCCGTCGACGGGCAGGCCGAACGCGCCGAGGAGGTCTCCGGGGCGATCCTCGACCTCTGCGTCACCCACGGCGGCTCGATCACCGGCGAGCACGGCGTCGGCGTGGACAAGGCGAAGTACCTGCCGCGCATGTTCACCGACGACGACCTGGACACCATGCACCTGCTGCGCTGCGCGTTCGACCCGGACGGGCTGGCCAACCCGGGCAAGGTCTTCCCGACTCCGCGGCTCTGCGGGGAGGTCCCGGGCCGGCGCAGCGGCGTGCACCCGGCGCAGGCGGCCGGCCTCGCGGAGGTGTTCTGATGCCCGCCGACCGGATCCTCGACCGGCTCCGGGCGGCGGCCCGGGCCGCCGCCGCGGACCCGCCCCACCCGGTCCGGGTCCCGGGGCGGGCCGCCGCCGATCCCGGGCCGGACGGGGACGAGCCGGTCCGCCCCGCCGGCGCGCCCGACACGATCGCCGGGGTGCCGGCCCGCTACCTGGCCACCCCGCGCGACACCGCCCAGGCCGCCGCCGTGCTGCGGGCCGCGGCCGGGCTGGAGCTGGCGGTGACCGTGCGCGGCGGCGGCACCAAGCAGGACTGGGGCAACCCGCCCCGCCGCCTGGACCTGATCCTCGACACCACCGCCCTGGCCGGGGTGGTCGAGCACGCCGCCGGCGACCTGATCACCGTGGTCCGTGCCGGCACCGCGCTGGACCTGCTGGCCAGCACCCTGGCCGGCGCCGGCCAGCAGCTCGCCGTGGACCCGCCGGTCGCCGGCGGCACCGTCGGCGGGGCCGTCGCCACCAACACCGCGGGCCCCCGCCGCCTGCTCTACGGCACCCCCCGCGACCTGCTCATCGGGGTAACCCTGGTCCGTGCCGACGGGGTGGTCGCCCGGGCCGGCGGCAAGGTGGTCAAGAACGTCGCCGGCTACGACCTCGGCAAGCTCGTCGCCGGGGCGTACGGGACGCTGGGGCTGATCACCGAGTGCGCCTTCCGGCTGCACCCGCTGCCGGCGGCCGCCGCGTACGTGTCCCGGACGGTCGACGACCCCGCCGCGGCCGGCCGGCTCGCCGCGGCCGTACGTGCCGGCCAGCTCGTGCCGGCCGGGCTGGAGGTGGACGCCCCGCACGACGGCCCGGCCACGGTCACCGTGCTGATCGAGGGCACCCGGGCCGGGGTGGCCGCCCGGGCCGCGGCCGCCCGGCGGCTGCTCGGCGCCGGCGCGACGAGCACCGACCGGCCGCCCGGGGGGTGGGGGAGTCTGCCGTGGACGGCCGGCGGCACCGGGCTGAAGCTGACCGCCGCGCTCTCCGGCGTACCCCGGTTGCTCGCCGACGCCCGCGCGGCGGCCGAGCGGCACGGGCTGCCCCTGGCCCTGCGCGGCTCGGCCGGCGTCGGCGTCCTCTACGCGGGGCTGCCCGGCACGGCCGACCCGGACCGGGTA
Source organism: Micromonospora sp. NPDC050495 (assembly GCF_040655175.1). Lineage (NCBI taxonomy): Bacteria > Bacillati > Actinomycetota > Actinomycetes > Micromonosporales > Micromonosporaceae > Micromonospora > Micromonospora sp. NPDC050495. The sequence goes on from NZ_JBFAJK010000018.1 coordinate 84,226, forward strand.
GCCGCCCTGGTGGACACGGTGCGGACGGCCACCGCCGCGGTGGCCGGGCACACCGTCGTGGTCACCGCGCCTCCGGCCGTGCGGGCGCGGGTCGACCTGTGGGGGCCGGTCGACGGCCTGGCGTTGATGCGCCGGATCAAGCAGCGCTTCGACCCGGACGCCCGGCTGGCGCCCGGCCGGTTCGTGGGAGGCATCTGATGGGCATCCCGCACCAGCCCGGCCGCGACCCGAGCACCGCGTCCGCCGCCGGCCGCCCGGCCGGCGACCCGGTCACCGCACCGGCCGGCGACCCGGTCGACGCGCCCGCCGGCAGCCGCCCGGTCGACGCGCCCGCCGGCAGCCGCCCGGTCGACGCGCCCGCCGGCAGCCGCCCGGTCGACGCGCTCGCCGCGGCCGCCCGCGAACCCGCCTTCGACGCCCACCACCCGCCCGCCGCCGAGCTGATCGCCGACTGCGTGCACTGCGGCTTCTGCCTGCCCACCTGCCCCACCTACGTGCTGTGGGGCGAGGAGATGGACTCGCCCCGGGGGCGGATCCACCTGATGAAGGTCGGCCTGGAGGGCGAGCCGCTGACCGACTCGATGGCCACCCACTTCGACCGCTGCCTCGGCTGCATGTCCTGCGTCACCGCCTGCCCGTCCGGGGTGCGCTACGACCGGCTGATCGCCGACACCCGGCAACAGGTGCACCGCCGGCACCGCCGCGGCCCGCGGGAACGGGCGCTGCACTCGGCCGTCTTCGCGCTCTTCCCGTACCCGAGGCGGCTGCGGCTGCTGCGCGGGCCGCTGCGCGCGTACCGGGCCAGCGGGCTGCGCCGGCTGCTGGCGCGGACCGGGCTGCTGGAGCGGCTCGCACCCACCCTCGCGGCGCTGGACCGGCTCACCCCGCCGCTGCGCCGGCGCCCCCGGCTGCCCGCCCGGCTGCCCGCCGCCGGCCCCCGGCGGGCGGTGGTCGGCATGCTCACCGGCTGCGTCCAGGACGCGTTCTTCCCCGAGGTCAACGCCGCCACCGCCCGGGTGCTCGCCGCCGAGGGCTGCGACGTGGTGATCGGGCCGGGGCGGCAGGGCTGCTGCGGGGCGCTGAGCGTGCACAACGGACGCGAGGAGGAGGCCCGCCGGTTCGCCCGCCGGCTGCTCGACACGTTCGCCACCGCCGGGCTGGACTTCTTCGTGGTCAACGCGGCCGGCTGCGGCTCCACCCTCAAGGAGTACGGCGAGCTGCTCCGGGACGACCCGCGCTACGCCGCGCTCGCCGCCGACTTCGCCGCCAAGGTCCGCGACCTGTCCGAGCTCCTCGACGAGCTGGGCCCGGTCGCCACCCGGCATCCGCTGCCGGTGACCGTCGCGTACCACGACGCCTGCCATCTGGCCCACGCCCAGGGCGTCCGGGAACAGCCGCGCCGGCTGCTGCGCGGCATCCCCGGGCTGGAGCTGCGGGAGATCGCCGACCCGGAGCTGTGCTGCGGCTCGGCGGGCGTGTGGAACGTGCTCAACCCCGGGCCGGCCGCCGAACTCGGCGACCGCAAGGCCCGCACCGTGCTGGCCACCGGGGCGCGGCTGCTCGTCACGGCCAACCCCGGTTGCCTGATGCAGGTCGCCGCCTCGGTGGCCCGCGCCGGCGGCGAGCTCGCGCTGGCACACACCGCACAGGTCCTCGACGCGTCCCTCCAGCACCGGGACGTCGAGGAGTTGCTCGGCGCAGGGTCCGCTCGCCCCGACCCGGGCCGGGCGGGCCCCGCGCACACCTCACCACCCGATCCAGAAGCGTCGAGGTGACCCATGTTCGACCAGTTCACCGTCGTCACCGACCCGGTCGGTGACTCCGTAGCGCTCTCGGCCATCTTCGCGGTCCTGCCCCTGCTCACCCTCTTCGTCCTGCTCGGCGTGCTCAAGGTGCGGGCCTGGCTGGCCGGGCTGATCTCCCTCGCCGTCGCGCTGGTCGTGGCGGTCGTCGTGTACGCCATGCCGGCCGGGCAGGCGCTGCTCTCGGCGACCGAGGGCGCCGCGTTCGGCTTCTTCCCGATCCTCTGGATCGTCATCAACGCGATCTGGGTCTACAACCTGACCGTCGAGAGCGGACACTTCGACGTGCTGCGCCGCTCCTTCGAGCGGGTCAGCCCGGACATGCGGATCCAGGCCATCATCATCGCGTTCTGCTTCGGCGCGCTGCTGGAGGCCCTCGCCGGTTTCGGCACCCCGGTGGCGATCACCGTGGTGATGCTGATGGCGCTCGGCTTCCGCCCGATCCACGCGGCCTCGGTGTCGCTGCTGGCCAACACCGCGCCGGTGGCGTTCGGCGCGCTCGCCACCCCGATCGTCACCCTGGCCAGCGTCAGCGGCGGCGCCAACCCGGACCCGCGGCTCACCGTGGACACCCTCGGCGCGATGGTCGGCCGGCAGACCCCGGTCCTCGCCGTGGTCGTGCCGCTGATGCTGGTCGCCCTGGTCGACGGGCGGCGCGGCATCCGGCAGACCTGGCCGGCCGCGCTGGTCGCGGGCGTGTCGTTCGGCCTCGCGCAGTTCGTCGCCGCGAACTACATCTCGGTGCCGCTGACCGACATCGTGGCGGCGCTGGTGTCGGCCGCCGCGGTGGTGCTGCTGGTCCGGGTCTGGCGTCCGCAGACCCCGGCCGACCTGGGCCGCGAGGCGGCCGTGGTGCCGGCGGCCCGGGAGCCCGCCGAGGCCGGGCTGGCCGGTCCGGGCGCCGTCCGCGCCGCCGCCGGCCCGTCCCGGGGTACGGCCGCCAGCACTGCGGCGCCGGGCCTGGACGGCACCGGTGGCGAGACTCCACCGGGTGAGCCGCGGGTCGACGTGGACCCGTCCAGTGGCCGGCACCGGGCCGGCGACGGGTTGGCGCCGCGCCCGGCCGACCAGGTCCCGGCCGCCGGCCCGCGCCTCGCCGACACCCCGGCCGAGGTGGCCCGCGCGTACGCCCCCTACCTGATCATCATCGCGATCTTCTCGATCGCGAACCTGGGTCCGGTCAAGGACGCCCTGGCCGAGGAGCCGTGGACGGTCAAGTTCGGCTGGCCGGGCCTGGACGTCCTGGCCGGCAACGGCAAGCCGCTCTCCTCGACCACCTTCGCGCTGAACTGGCTGCCCGCGGCCGGCACGCTGATGATCCTCGCCGGCGTCCTCACCGCGCTGGTGCTGCGGGTCTCCGCCGGCCGGGCCCTGCGGGCGTACGGGCGCACCTACGCCGAACTGCGCTACGCGATCGTCACGGTGATGGCGGTGCTGGCCCTGGCGTACGTGATGAACCAGTCCGGGCAGACGAACACGCTCGGCGCGTTCCTCGCCGCGGCCGGCGGGGCGTTCGTGTTCCTCTCCGCGATCCTCGGCTGGATCGGGGTGGCGGTGACCGGTTCGGACACCTCCTCCAACGCGCTCTTCGGTGCGTTGCAGGTGCAGACCGCGGCCCGGGCCGGGCTGGACCCGCTGCTGCTGGCCGCGGCCAACTCCTCCGGCGGGGTGCTCGGCAAGATGATCAGCCCGCAGAACCTGGCGATCGCCGCCGGCGCGGTCGGCATGGCCGGCCGGGAGGGGGAGATCTTCCGGAAGGTCTTCGGCTGGAGCCTGGTGCTGCTGCTGATCATGTGCGTGCTGGTGGCGTTGCAGGGCTCGCCGGTGCTGAGCTGGATGGTGCCCTGACCCGGCGCCCCGCCGCGCGGGCGCCCGGGGCGGCGCCGGGACAGGACCAACGGCCCTGACCGCGACCGCCCCGGGCGCGCCACGGTGGAACCATGAGCACCACAGCGCGTCCGGCCCGGCCCGCGCCGGCCTGCCCGATCCGCCCCGGCGAGCCGTGCACCCTCTGCCAGGTGGACGTGACCGGCCCGCAGGACTGCGGCCTGGTGTGGCTGGTGATGGGCGACGACGAGCTGCGCGAGGGCGTGCACCGTACCCGCCTGGCCACGGTCGGCACCCGGCCCCGCCGGGTCGGCTGACGGCGCTCATTGCCGCCGGCTGACGGCGGTGACCGCCGCCGGCGGACGGCGCTCACCCGGGCGGCGGCTCGGGCCGGACCAGGCCGGTGTCGTAGGCGAAGACGACGGCCTGGATCCGGTCCCGCAGGCCGAGCTTGGTGAGGACGGCCGAGACGTGCGTCTTCACCGTCGCGGTGCTCAGGTAGAGCCGCTCGGCGATCTCCGCGTTCGACAGCGCCCGCGCGGTCAACGTCAGCACCTCCACCTCCCGGGCGGTGAGCGTGGCGAGCTTCCCGGTGGCCACCGCGGGGCCGGGCAACTGGTCGGCGAACCGGTCCAGCAGCCGCCGGGTCACCGTGGGCGCCAGCAGCGCCTCGCCGCGGGCCACCACCCGGACCGCCTCCGCGAGGTCCCCGGGCCGGGTGTCCTTGAGCAGGAAGGCGCTGGCCCCCGCGCGCAGCGCCGCGAAGACGTGCTCGTCCAGGTCGAAGGTGGTGAGCATGATCACCCGGGCCGGGTTGCCGCCGGCCACCAGCTGTCGGGTGGCCGCGATGCCGTCCTGCCGGGGCATCCGGACGTCCATCAGCACCACGTCGGGGCGGGTGCGCTCGGCCACCGCGACCGCCTCGATGCCGTCGGCGGCCTGCCCGACGACGGTCAGGTCCGGCCGGGCCTCGATGATCATCGCGAGGCCCGCGCGGATCAGGTCCTGGTCGTCGGCGACCACCACGCGTACGGTCACGGTGCTACCTCTGTTCGCGGCTGCGGGGCGCGCAAAGTCGGCGCACTCCTCGCGCTCACGGTGCCACCCCGACCGGCAGCTGGGCGTGGACCCGGAACCCGCCGGCGGGCAGCGGGCCGGCGTCCAGCGTGCCGCCGAGCAGCCGGGCCCGCTCCCGCATCCCGACGATGCCGCGCCCCGCGTCGACCCCGGCGCGGCGCGGCGGCGCGGTGCCGTCGTCGACCACCTCCAGCCGCAGCACGCCGTCGGCGTACCGGACGCTGACCTCGGCCGTCGTGGCGTGGCTGTGCCGCAGCGCGTTGGTCAGCGACTCCTGCACGATCCGGTACGCCGAGAGCTGCACCCCGCCGGGCAGGTCCTCGGCGCCGTCGTCCCGGCTCATGGTCACCCGCAGGCCGACCGCCCGGACGGCGTCGGCGAGGGCGTCGAGCTGCGCCAGGCCGGGCTGGGGGCCGTCCGGGTCGGCGCCGTCGTCGACGGCCAGGGCGTGCAGCATGGCCCGCAGCTCGGCGAGCGCGGACCGGGCGGCCGCGCCGATCGAGCCGAGCGCGGCGCGGGCCCGCTCCGGCTGCTGGTCGAAGACGTCCTCGGCGGCGGCGGCCTGCACGGCGATGACGGCCACATGGTGGGCCACCACGTCGTGCAGCTCGCGGGAGATCCGCTCCCGCTCCCGGGCGAGCACCTGCCGCTGCCGGTCCCGCCGCCGCTGCGCGCGCCCCCGTTGCAGCTCGCCGAGCGCCCAGCCGAGGCTCACCGCGGTCACCGCCAGCAGCAGGTCCCGCCAGCCGCCGGTGACCAGCTCCCACGGCGTCGGGGCGAGCAGCAGCCCCAGCGCCACCAGGGAGACCCGGGGCGGGCGCAGCCGTGCGAGGTACGCCAGCGGGATGCCGATGAGGCCGAGCCAGCCGATGCCCGGGCAGAGCACCTCCAGCCCGATGCCGGCGAGCGCGGCCACCGCGAGGGCGTACTCCGGGCGCCGGCGGATCCACAGCAGGCAGCTGGCCTGCCCGGCGGCGAGGCCGACCGCGACGGTGGTCCCGGCCGCGCCGGCGGGGCGGGCCTGCGGGTCGAGGAGCGAGATGAGCAGCAGACCGAAGGTCAGGACGGCGAAGCCACCGTCGATCAGTGGCAGGACGCGGGCGCGGCACGGGTGGTTCACGACCCGGATGCTAGGCCGCCGACCCGTTCGGCCTCATCGGTCGCGAGACGGAGATCCGCCGCAACGCGGTCCTCGCGACGGAGCGGCGGACCCGTCCGCGGGGCGATCCGCGTGGCACCGGCCCCGGCCTAGCGTGACTGGCACGTCGGCCCCGCACCGGGTCCGCACAATCCTTGGAGGTACCGCGATGGAGACCATCACCACGCCGACCGGCCCGCCGGTGGCCGCCGCGCCGGCCGGGCGCCGCCGGGCGCGGCTGCTGGCGGTGCTCGCCGCCACCGTCGCCACCCTGGTCGTCTGGGTCGTCGCCGAGCCGATCGCCGGGGTGGAGCTGGCCGTCCAGGGCAGCGGCGGCGACCAGTCGGTCACCCCGGTGGCGGTCGCGGTCTCCACCGTGGTCGCCGGACTGGCCGGCTGGGCGCTGCTCGCGCTGCTGGAGCGGTTCACCACCCGCCCCCGGGCGGTGTGGACCGCCGTCGCGCTGGGCGCGCTCGTGGTGTCGCTGCTCGGGCCGCTGGGCGGGGGAGTGGGTACGGCGGCCACCGTGACCCTGGTGGTCATGCACCTGGCCGCCGCCGCCGTGCTGGTCCCGCTGCTGCGCCGCACCGCCGGCCGCTGACCGGCCGGCGCGGTGCCACGCCGCGCCGCGCTGGACCCCGTCGCACCCGCGCCCCGCCGCGTCGGACCGCGTCGGGCCGGCGCCGAAAAACTAGCCTCCTAGGATGCCATAGAGGGTGTGCGGTGCCCGGCGCGCGCCGCGATCACCGTCGACGGGCGGCGTTCACTCGCCGGTCCGGCCGTCGGTCAGCTCACGGGCGATGTCGAGGTGGCCGGCGTGCCGGGCGTACTCCTGGAGGACGTGGAACAGGATCGCGGCGAGGGTGGGGCGACGGGCCGGGTCGGTGAACCGGCCACCCAGCGCGGCGGGGGTGTCCAGCGGGTGGCCCGTGACGATCTCCCGGGTCCGCTGCCCGCCCTGGCGCAGGGCGGCCAGCACGTCGTCGACGCGCTCGGCCGGATCGACGTGCCAGCGGTCGTCGGCGTCGTCGCCCCACGGGTCCGGCACCGGTTCGCCGAGGAAGCCCCAGACCAACCAGCGCCGCTCCATGAAGGTCAGGTGGTTGACCAACTCGACCGGGGTCCAGCCGGACGGTACCCGGCTGCCGCGCGCCTGCGCGTCGGTCAGTCCGGCTACCCGGTCGGCCACCGTGTCCCGGTAGTAGTCCAGGTAGGTGAGGAAGAGCGCCGGCACGTCGGACGACGGCCCGGGCTCGGGGAACGGCACGCGCATGCCGGCAGTGTGCCCCCTGGGGGCGACGGTCACGCCCGCCAGAACTGGCGGGGGGCGTAGCCCTCGCGGCGCAGCCAGTGCTCGGTGTAGACGATCCGCTCGGCCGGCACCACCACCAGCGGCCCGGTGGGCGGCTCGGCCAGCGACCGAGACCGCTCCACGTGGTCGGACTGCCAGCGGTACGCCGGCCAGTGCTGGGCGAAGTCGGGGTCACCGGGGTGCAGCACCCGGGCCCGGCCGAAGACCTGCGCGCCGCGGCTGCTGGCCTGGCCGACCAGCGGCGCGAAGATCCCGATCGAGACGCGCGGGTCGGCGGCGAGGTTGCGCATCTTCGGCGAGTCGGCGACCGCGGTGAACATCAGCGTGAGGTCCAGGTGGAAGTAGCGCACCGGGGTGGCCAGCGGACCGTCCGGGCCGGCGGTGGCGAGCACGCACATGTTCTGCGAGGAGAGCAGGTTGAGGATGCGCTCCCGCAGCCGGTCGCGGTCGAGGCGGGCGGTGGGGGCGGGACCGGCGAGCCAGGGGTTGGTGACGGGCATGGGTGATCTTCCCATGCCCCCGGCCGGCGGCTGACCGGGCGTACCCGGGCGGGAAAACTCGCTCGGCCCGGGCCGCCGTGGCTGGTAGCTTCGCTCGCCGTGACGACGGGGACGACGGGGGACCGGCTCGACGGGCGCTTCGCCCGGCTCTGGGCGGCCAGCACCATGTCGGCGCTGGGCAGCGGGATGGCGACCGTGGCCGCGCCGCTGTACGTGGCGTCGCGGACCGACGATCCGCTCGTGGTGGCGGCCGGCGCCGCCGTGGGCTGGCTGCCCTGGCTGCTCTTCGCGCTGCCCGGCGGGGTGCTGGTGGACCGGGTCGACCGGCGCCGGCTGATGGTGGTCATCGACTGGGTCCGGGTGGTCGTGCTGGTCGTGCTGGCCGCCGCGATGTTCGCCGACCGGGCCGGGATCGTCCTGCTCTACGCGGTGCTGTTCGTGGTCAACGCCGGCGAGGTGGTGTTCCGCACCGCCGCCCAGGCGGTCGTGCCCGCGGTGGTGCCCCGGTCCCGGCTGGAACGGGCCAACGGCTGGCTGGGCGGCGGCACCCAGGTCATGCAGAACATGGTCGCCGGCCCGCTCGGCGGCCTGCTGTTCGTGCTGGCCGCGGCCATCCCGTTCGCGGTCAACGCCGGCACGTACGCGCTCAGCGCCGTGCTGGTCGGGCTGGTCGCCGGGTCGTTCCGGACCGGGCCGGACCGGGGTGCGCGTCGTTCGGTGCGCGCGGAGGTGGCCGACGGTTTCCGCTGGCTGCTGGGGCACCGGCTGCTGCGCACCATGACCCTGCTGATCGGCCTGCTCAACGTCACCCTCACCGCCGCCCTCGCGGTGCTGGTGCTGCTCGCCACCGACCGCCTGGGCCTCGGCTCGGTGGGCTACGGCGCGCTCTTCACCTGCCTGGCCGTGGGCGGGCTGCTCGGCGCGGCCGCCGGGGACCGGCTGGTCGCCGCGATCACCGCCACCTGGACGGTCCGGGTCGGCCTGCTCATCGAGGCCGGCCTGCACCTGGCCCTGGCCGCGTCGCGCAGCGCCGTGGTGGTCGGGGTGGCGCTGTTCGCGTTCGGGGTGCACTCCTCGCTGTGGAACATCGTGGCGAACTCGCTGCGCCAGCGGCTCACCCCGCCCGCCCTGCTGGGCCGGGTGGGCAGCACGAACCTGTTCCTCGCCGCCGGCGGCAACTGCGTCGGCGCCCTGCTCGGCGGGGTGGTCGCCGGCCGGTTCGGGATCACCGCGCCGTACTGGGTGGGGTTTGTGGTGGCGGTCGCGGTGATCGTGGCGACCTGGCGGGTGTTCGACCGGGCCACCGTCGCCGCCGCGTACGCCGATCCGGCCCCGGACGCCCCGGAGCCGGCCGCGACCGCCCGTTGAGCGGGGCCGGTCAGTCCGGCACCGGCAGGGTCGCGCCCTGCGCGGCGGCCTGGTGCGCCAGTTCGATCAGGGCCACCACGTGCGCCGAGTCGGCCGGGTCCACCGGCATCGGCGTGCCGTCCCGCAGCGCCGCCTCGACCTGGGCGTAGAAGTCCTGGTAGCGGCCGGCCTCGGTGGGGACGGCCCGGAGGTCGCCGTCGACGCCGAGCTGCCCGTACCGGTCGGGGGTGACCTCGCCCCAGCCGGGGGTGCCGGGCCGGCCGCCGTCGCGCAGCGCCGCCTCCTGCGGGTCGAGGCCGTAGCTGGTGTAGGCGGCGCGGTCGCCGAGCACCCGGAACCGGGGTCCGAGCTGCGCGGTCACCGCGCCCATCCAGAGCTGGGACCGCACGCCGTTGGTGTGGGTGAGCGCGACGAACGCGTCGTCGTCCACCTCGGCGCCGGGCCGGCGCCGGTCCACCTCGGCGTAGACCCGCGCGACCGGACCGAACAGCTGCACCGCCTGGTCGATCAGGTGCGCGCCGAGGTCGAACAGCGCCCCGCCGGCCCCGCCCGGGGCGGCGCTCTCCCGCCAGCCCGGCTTGATCGCCGGCCGCCACCGCTCGAACCGCGACTCGAACCGGGTCACCCGGCCCAGCTCGCCGGCCTCGACCAGGCGGCGCACGGTCCGGAAGTCGCCGTCCCAGCGCCGGTTCTGGAAGGCGGTGAGCGGTAGGCCCGCGGCGGCGGCCGCCGCGATCAGCGCGTGTGCCTCCGCCGAGGTCGGCGCGAGTGGCTTGTCCACCACGACCGGCAGCCCGGCGGCCAGCGCGGCCCGGGCCATCGGCACGTGCTGCCGGTTCGGCGTGGCCACCACGACCAGGTCCAGGTCGGCCGGGGCCGACCAGAGCTGCTCGGGGGCGTCGAGCAGGTGGGCGTCGGGGTGTTCGGCGCCGGCCTGCGCGCGGCGCCGCGGGTCGCCGGTGACCACGGCGGCCAGCCGTAGCCCGGGTGTCGCGGCGACCAGCGGGGCGTGGAACACCCGCCCGGCGGTCCCGTACCCCAGCAGCCCCACCCGCAGCGGTTCCCGCGCCATGCCGCCCCCGTTCTCGATGATCCCCTGCGAATCTACGCGCCGCGCCGGGGCCGGGACGGCGGGTCCGGTGCGCCGGCGCGCGGCGGGGTGTGGCAGCGTGGGCGGGTGCCCTCGTCCCCGCTCGACGTCGACCTCGCGCTGGTGGGCGGCGGTGGTGCCGCCTGCCTGGTGCTGGCCGCCCTCGGCCGGCACGAGCTGGCCGGCCTGCGGGTCGCCGTGGTCGATCCGGTGCGCAAGCGCGGCCAGGACCGTACCTGGGCGTTCTGGGGCGTCCCGGGCTCCGACCTCGATCCGCTGCTGAGCGCCAGCTGGTCGCGGGTGGAGGTGGTCACGCCGGCCGCCCGCCGCGTGCTGTCGCTGGACCCGCTGCGGTACGCGATGCTCCGGTCCGCCCCGGTCTACGACCGGGCGGCCGCGGCGGAACGGCGGCTGGGCGCGGTGCGGATCGAGGTGCCCGCCGGGCGGCTGCGCGACGACGGCGACCGGGTGACCGTGCACGATCCGGCCGGGCGGGTACTGCTGCGGGCCGGCTGGGTGCTCGACTCGCGGCCCCGACCGCCGGCGCGGCCCGGGCGGACCAACTGGTTGCAGCACTTCCGCGGCTGGTGGCTGGCCGCCGACCGGCCCACCTTCGACCCGGACCGGGCGGTGCTGATGGACTTCCGCACCCCGCAGCCCGACCGTGGGGTCTCCTTCGGCTACGTGCTGCCGGTCGACGACCGGTACGCGCTGGTCGAGTACACCGAGTTCTCCGCCGCCCCGCTCGGCGACGCCGGGTACGACCGGGCGCTGCGCGGCTACGCCGGGCTGCTCGGCCTGGACCTGGCCGGGCTGCGGGTGCGGGAGGTCGAGAACGGGGTGATCCCGATGACCGACGGGCCGTTCGTCGGCCGCCCGTCGCCCCGGGTGGTCCGCCTCGGCACCGCCGGCGGGGCCACCCGCCCGTCCACCGGGTTCACCTTCTCGGCGATGCTGCGGCAGGCCGACCAGGTGGCCCGGGCGCTGGCCGCCGGCCGGCCGCCGGTGCCGGCGCCCGCGTACCCGGCCCGGCACCGGTGGATGGACGCGGTGGCGCTGCGCGCCCTGGACCGGGGGCACGTGGGTGGGGTGGCGTTCTTCGACCGGCTGTTCGCGCGCAACCCGGCGGAGCGGGTGCTGCGCTTCCTCGACGGGGCCACCTCGCCGGCCGAGGAGCTGGCGGTGATGCGGTCCAGCCCGCTGCTGCCGATGACCGGCGCGGTGCTCGGTGACGCCGCCGGCCGGCTGCGCGCCCGGCTGCGCCGTCCGCCGGCCGACCCCGGGCCCGAGGGCGGGCCGGGGGCCGCCGGTCAGGCTGGTTCGTAGCCGGCCACCGCGTCGCGGACCAGCCGGCGCAGGCCCTCCATCGGGTCGCCGTCGCCCGCACCGAGCCGGTTGCGCAGCGCCGCCACCGTCAACCCCAGTCGGGGGTACGCGAAGGCGAGGCTGCCGCCGCTGCCGGCGGTGCCGAACGAGCCGTCGGTGTCGACCGCGTAGCCGAGGCCGAAGGTCACCTCGGCGCCGAAGACCCAGTCCGCGCCGCGCGCCGCGACCGCGGACACCTCGCTGAGGCGGGCCGGGGAGATCAGCCGCACCCCGTCGACCGGGCCGAGCAGCGCCGCGTACATCCGGGCGATCCCGCGCGCGGTCATCGTGCCGACCGCCGGCACGTCGGCGCGCAGCACGTCTGGGCGGCTGCCGATGGTGGCGTCCGGACGCACCGCGGGTGGGGCGACGGCGTCGAAGTTCGGCAGGTTCTCGCCGGCGTACGTCATCAGCGCCGCCAGGCCGGCGTCCTCGAGCCGGGCCAGCCGGGGCAGTTGCGCCTCGGGTACGCCCAGGAACAGCTCGTCGGCCAGCCCGAGCGGCCCGGCGACCTCCTCGACCAGCACCTGCGAGACCGGTTTGCCGGTGACCCGCCGGACCACCTCGCCGACCAGCCAGCCCCACGTCCAGGCGTGGTACGCGACCTGCTCACCGGGTGCCCAGCGGGGCGTGGCGTCGGCGAGCAGCGCGCACATCCGGTCCCAGTCGGTGAAGTCCGCGGGGGTGATGTCGGGCGGCAGGGCCGGCAGCCCGGCGGTGTGGGTGAGGGCGTGCCGCAGGGTGATGCGGTCCTTGCCGTGCCGGGCGAACTCCGGCCACACCTCGGCGATGCGCAGGTCGTAGTCGAGCCGACCGCGCTCGGCCAGCACGTGCACCGCGGTGGCGGTGAGCGCCTTGCCGGTGGAGACCGCGTGGATCGGGGTGTCGGCGGTCAGCGGTCGGCCGGTGCTGGCGTCGGCCAGGCCGGCCTGCTCCTCGATCAGCGGCGCGCCGTGCAGGTAGGCGGCCACCTGCACCCCGGTCTCGCGGCCGGAGCCGACCAGTTCGCCGATCGTGGCGCGTACCTCGGCCCGCAGGCCGTCCCAGCGTCCGTCCATGATCGGTGAGCCTGCCAGGCCGGCGGGGGGATGTCGCGCGAATTCCGGGACGGCGCGCCACGACCGTCCGGCCCGGCCCGGGGGCGCTCAGCTCCGGTCGTGGATCAGCGCCAGGAGCCGGCCGTGGGTCTCGGCGTCCGCCGCCGCGACCAGACCCCGGCTGCCCGGCCCGGGTCGGGCTCCGTCGAGGCCGGTGACCACGCAGCCGGCGGCCCGGCACAGCGCGATGCCCGCGGCGAAGTGCACGCTGGCGGACAGGTCGGCGCCGTCGGTGACGTACCCGGCGCGCCGGCCGGCGGCCACCCAGGCCAGCGCCAGCGTGGTGGACACCACCCGGGGCCGGAAGCCGGCGATGAAGTCCGGGTGCGCGAGCAGGTCGACGGCCCGGAACCCGGGGGCGCTCGGAAACGGCGGATCCAGGTTGACGTCCACCAGGCCGGTGGCGGGCGTCGGGGTCAGCGGGGTGTCGGTCCCGGCGTGCCGCACCCGGGCGGTCACCCCGTCGGTGAAGAAGACCTCGCCGGCGAACGGGTCGGCGACCGCCGCCGCGCCCTCGGCCAGCGCCACGTTGACGGCCACCAGCATGCCGCCGGAGGCGTAGTTCAGCGTGCCGCAGAGGGGATCCACCAGCCAGCGGCGGGCGGCGTCGGCGCGGCCCTGCTGCCCGCCCTCCTCGCCGAGCACCGCGTCGTCCGGGCGCGCCGCCTTCAGGACGGCCAGGATGGCCTGCTCGGCCGCCAGGTCGGCGCTGGTGGCGAAGTCCCCGCCGCCCTTGTCGACGCGGTCGAGCCGCTGGCCGTACTGCTCGCGCACCACGTCCGCCCCGGCGGCCGCCGCGGCGACCGCGACGCCGGCGTCGTCCAGCCCGGCATGGGAATCGATCATGGTGGCAGGGTATCCGGCCCGCACGGTGCCCGACGGCCCGCACGGCGGGTCGGGTGGTCCCGGCGGCGAGTGCTGCCGGTAGGTTGCCGGCATGACGGAGGCGGCGACCGGCGGGATCGTGGAGATCTGGACGGACGGGGCGTGCAGCGGCAATCCCGGCCCGGGTGGCTGGGGTGCGCTGCTGCGCTGGGGCGGGCACGAGCGCGAGCTGTGCGGCGGCGAGGCGAGCCCGACGACGAACAACCGGATGGAGCTGACCGCCGCGATCCGCGCGCTGGAGAGCCTGACCCGGCCGGTCACCGTGCGCCTGCACACCGACAGCACGTACGTGCGCAACGGCATCACCGGCTGGCTGGCCGGGTGGCGGCGCAACGGCTGGCTGACCGCGGCGAAGCAGCCGGTGAAGAACGCCGACCTGTGGCAGCGGCTGGAGGCGGCCTGTGCCCGGCACGAGGTGACCTGGTTGTGGGTGAAGGGCCACAGCGGGCATCCGGAGAACGACCGGGCCGACGCGCTGGCCAACCGGGGCATGGCCGAGGCCCGGGCGGCGGCGGTCACCGCCGGCTGAGCGTGCCCGGGCCGGCCGGCCTACCGTTCGGGTCGTCCCGGCTCGATCTCCTCCGGCTCGTTCGCCGGGTCGGCGGTGCCGGAGACCGCGTCGACGTCGTAGCCGGCGCGGCTGACCTCCCGTGCCGAGCGCCGGTCCTCGGCCGGCAGGTCGGCGAAGTCGTCGCCGGTGTCGTCGGTGCTGTGCAGCGACTCGCCCGGCGGGCGCAGCGACGCCTCGTACGCGGTGGCGCCGTCCGGTTCGTCGGTGGACGCGCGGCCGAAGGACTCTTCACTCGTCATGTGGCACTCCTGCCCAGCCGTTCCGGCGGCAAACGCTCAGCGTGCCGCGTCGGGGTGCGTCGGCATCGAGGAGCCGCCGGAGCTGCTGCCCGACGCCCCGCCGGCCATCCCGGAACCGTCATCCTCGGTCACCTCGTCCGGTTTCGGCGCGCCCGGCTGCGGGGCCGGTACGTCCGTGTCGGCCTCGACCTGGACCAGCGGGGTCTGCCCGGCCTCGTCCTCGGCGTATGCCGGATCCATCGGCTGCTCGCTCTGCCGTACCCGATATCTCACCCGTCCGCCTCCCGTTCCGTGGTCGCGGTGCCACCGGCTACCCGACGGCACCGCGGCGAAACGTCGGGCCACCGCCCGCCGGGCACCGACCCGGTCGGTCCGCGCCGGCCGGTGCGGGGCGCCGTCAGCGCCTGCGGCGGCCGGCGCGCCCACCGGCGGAACGGACACCGGGGCGGCCGCCGGACGCCGGGACCGGGGTGACGGTCAGCGACCAGTGGGCGGGGCGGCGCAGCCGGGGCGGCAGCCCGGTCCGCAGGTCGCCCCGGGCGGCGTCGAGCTGGGACTGGTGCACGAACAGGCAGCGGCTCAGGTCCGCCCCGCGCAGGTCGGCGCCGCGCAGGTCCGCCCCGGTCAGGTCGGCCGCGCCGAGGTCCACCCCGCGCAGGTCCGCGCCGATCAGGCAGGCGCCCCGCAGGTTCGCCCCGGACAGCCCGGCCCGGCGCAGGTCGGCCCCGAGCAGCATGGCGCCCCGCCGGTCGGCGCCCGCCCGGCCGGCCCGGGCCGCCGCGCCGGCCTCGGCGAGCAGCGGGTTGACCCGGTCCCGGTGGGCGTCGACGTCCACCGCCAGCAGCTCCTCCGGTGTGCCGTCGGCGAGCCGGCCGGTCTGCGCCAGCGCCGCGGCCAGATCGTCGCGCAACGGGCCGGCCGGGGTCAACGCGACCGCCTCGGTCAGGTACCAGAGCAGCTCGTGCAACGGCCGCAGCACCGCGAACGTGTCGAACATCCGCCGCGCGAGCGCCGGGTCGTCCCGCCAGTGCCGGCCGCCGAAGGTCTCCTGCACCAGGTGCTGACCGGCGCCGAAGCAGTCGAACACGGTGCAGCCGGGGAAACCCCGCGCCCGCAGGTCGCGGTGGATGCCGCAGCGGGAGTCGGGGCGCAGGTTGGGGCAGGGCTGGCCGGCCGGCTTGTCGAGGGCGAAGTCGGCGGAGGCGGCGAACGCCGGGGCCACGCAGCACAACCCGACGCAGCGGGAGCAGTCGGCGGCGAGCTCCCGGCCCGCCCCGGCCGCCTGCCGCCGGACCGTCTCCGCCATGCCCTGCTCCCCGTTCCGGTACCGGTGGCGCCCCTCGCCCCCGGCACCATTCTCCGCCGCCCGGCGGCCCGGCCCTGGCCGGGGTGGGCCGGCACCATCCTCCGTCGCCTGGGGGGCCGGTCCCGGCGGGGGCGGGGCCGGCGCCATGCTCCGCCGCCCGGGGGCCGGTCCCGGCCGGGGGCGGGCCGGCGGCGGGTCGACCGCCTCGGTTCCGACCCCGGGTGCCGCCCGGCTCCGTATCGTGACGGTGACCGGAAGGAGACGGGGTTGGACGAGGACGCTCGGGAGCAGGCGCTGCTGACCGCCCTCACCACCGAGCACTTCGTGCTCCAGACCTCGCGCGGGGCCACGGTCGCCGAGTCGGTCGGGCGGGCCACCCTGTTCCTGTCGCTGCTCTCCGCCGCGCTGATCGGGCTGGGCTTCGTCTCCGGCAGCGAGCACCTGCTGCGGCCGTACCTCGGGGCGGTGCTGCCGACCCTGCTGATCACCGGGCTGCTCACCTTCGGCCGGTTGACCCAGAACATGGTGGAGAACTCGCTGGACCTGCAACGGATCCGGCGCATCCGTGCCTACTACCACCGGCGCTTCGGCGGCGATTCGGACTTCTTCGCCGACGCGGTGGCCGGCGGGGGCGAGGTCTCCGCGACCTGGGGCCAGGTCGGCGCCCGCCCCGGCCGCCGGCACCTGCTGCTCACCGCGGCCGCGCTGGTGGGCGCGGTGAACGCGGTGCTGCTGGGGTTGGGCGGCACCCTGCTGGCCGGGTTGCTCGGGGCCGCGCTGGGGCCGGCGATCGGGGTCGGCGTCGTGGTGGCGCTGGCCGGCTTCGCCGCCCAGCTCGCGTACCTCGACCGGACCTCGATCGCCCAGCTGCCCTGACCGGCCCGGCGTGCGGCACGTCGTCGGAACCCCGGGCGGTCAGCCGTCGCGCCAGCCGTCGTCGGGCAGCGCGGCCGCCTGCGGGCCCATCAGCAGCATCCCGCCGTCCACCGGCCACGACGCCCCGGTGACGTACGCCGCGGCGGGCGAGGCCAGCAGCGCCACCACGGCGGCGACCTCGCGGGCGTCGCCGGGCCGCCCCACCGGCACGCCGGGCCGGGCCTGGGTGAACGGGTCGACGTCCTCCTGCCCGGTCATCGGGGTGGCGATCTCCCCGGGCGCGACCGCGTTGACGGTGATCCCGTCGGCGGCCAGCTCCTGGGCCATCACCTTGGTGAGCAGGCCCAGCCCGCCCTTCGCGGCGCAGTACGCCGAGGAGCCGACCCGCGGCGCGTGCTCGTGCACGCTGGTGATGCTGATGATCCGGCCGCCGCGCCCGGCCGCCCGCATCCGGCGCGCGGCGCGCTGGGCGCAGAGGAACGGGCCGTCCAGGTCCACCGAGAGCACCTCCCGCCACTGCTGCCAGGACACCTCGACGAACGGGGTGGCGAGGCCGGTGCCGGCGTTGTTGACCAGCACGCCGAGCCCGCCGAGCTGGTCGGCCAGCTCGTCGATGACCGCGGCGGCGTCCGGCAGCCGGGTCAGGTCCAGTTCGGCCGTCGCGCAGCGGCGGCCGGTGGCGCGCACCTCGGCGGCGGTGCGTTCGGCGCCGTCCGGGTCGCCGTACCAGGTGAAGCCGATGTCGAAGCCGGCCTCGGCCAGCGCGACGGCGCACGCCTTGCCGATGCCGGAGTCCGCGCCGGTGATGACCGCGATCCGGTCGTAGTCCTCGTATCGCTGGGGCATGGTCGGCCACTACCCGGATCGGGCGGGGCGGAACCCGGCCGGGTGTAGCCGCCGCCGGCCCGGGTAGCCGGGCGGGATGGACCTGGTCGAGGAGTCGCCGTACCGGTTCCGCATCGACCGGCACGACCCGATGCGGGTGCCCGGGGTGGTCTTCGCGTCCCGGTCGTTGCTGCCCGACGCGGGCGCGGACCGGTCGCTGGAGCAGGTGGCGAACGTGGCCACCCTGCCCGGCATCGTCGACGCCTCCTACGCCATGCCGGACGTGCACTGGGGTTACGGCTTCCCGATCGGCGGGGTGGCGGCCACCGACGTCGAGAACGGGGGAGTGGTCTCCCCGGGCGGGGTCGGCTTCGACATCTCCTGCGGGGTCCGGCTGCTCGCCGCCGACCTGGACCGCGACGCGCTGCGGCCCCGGCTCGACGCGCTGATGGACGGCCTGGGCGAGGCCACCCCGCGGGGTATGGGCACCGGCGCGGTGTGGCACCTGACCGGCGGCGACGAGCTGGACGCGGTGCTGCGCGGCGGCTCCCGGTACGCCGTCGAGCGGGGGTTCGGGGTGCGCCGGGACCTCGACCGTTGCGAGGACTTCGGTGCGGTCGACGACGCCAACCCGGCGCAGGTCAGCCAGCGGGCGGTGGAGCGCGGCGCGCGCCAGGTCGGCAGCCTCGGCTCCGGCAACCACTTCCTCGAGGTGCAGGCCGTGGCGGAGCTCTACGACGAGCCGGTCGCGGCCGCGTTCGGGCTCCGTGCCGGCCAGGTCTGCGTCATGATCCACTGTGGCTCGCGGGGGCTCGGCCACCAGATCTGCACCGACTACGTACGCGAGCTGGAGAAGGTGATGCCCGGCTACGGCATCCGGGTGCCGGACCGGCAGCTCGCCTGCGCGCCGGTCTCGTCCCACGAGGGGCGGGCCTACCTGGGTGCGATGGCCGCGGCGGCCAACTACGCCCGGGCCAACCGGCAACTGCTCGCCCACGCGGCCCGGCAGGTCTTCACCCGGGTCACCGGCTGCGACCTGGACCTGGTGTACGACATCTCGCACAACCTCGCCAAGATCGAGCCGCATGACGTGGCCGGATCGCCCCGCCGGCTCTGCGTGCACCGCAAGGGCGCCACCCGGGCGCTGCCGCCCGGGCACCCGGACCTGCCGGCGGACCTGCGCCCGGTCGGGCAGCCGGTGCTCATCCCCGGCTCGATGGGCACCGGCTCGTACGTGCTCACCGGCGTGCCCGGCGCGCCGGCCTGGGCGTCCACCTGCCACGGCGCCGGGCGGGTGCAGAGCCGCAAGCAGGCCACCCGGGCGGTGCGGGGGCACGACCCGCGCCGCGAGCTGGAGGCTCAGGGCGTCGCGGTCCGGGGGGCGTCGCGGCGCGGGCTGGCCGAGGAGATGCCGGCCGCGTACAAGGACATCACCGCGGTGGTCGCGGCGGCCGAGGGGGCCGGGCTGTGCCGGCGGGTGGCCAGGCTGGTTCCGCTGGGCGTGGTGAAGGGCTGAGTCCGGCTCAGACGTCCAGCGTCACCGCGCAGGACCAGCCGGCGTCGTCGCGGCCGAAGCGCAGCTCGTGCAGCGCCACCGCCTTGGGGACCGCGCCGATCGCCTCCACCGCGTCGGTGCTCGCCACCTGCCAGCGCACGAGCAGGCCGCCGTCCCCGGCTGGCCGCACCTCGGTCGCCAGCGGCACCGCGCCCTCGGTGTCCAGCCGGAAGATCACCTCGTCGAGGACGGCGACCAGCAGGTCGGGGTCGTCGGCGGGCGGAGCCCGGTACCCGGTCTCCTGCGCGGGGGTGACGCCGGTGGCGTCCACGAAGCTGTCCACCAGCGCGGTCACCGCCTCGGCCAGGCAGCCCTCCCGGTCCGGGGCCCACGCCTCGAACCGGACGTCGGCGGTGTGCGGCACGTTGCGGTGTCCGCGCGGCGGTCGTCGGTCCATGTCCCGATGATGCCGGCCGGGACGGCCGCGCCGCCGGGTTCTCCCGCACGGGCGGTGACCCCGCCGGACCCGGGCGGGGCGGCCCTCGAGGGGCGCCGCGGACGCCGCCGAGCGCCTAGGTTCGACCGGGTGAAGATTGTCAAGTGGACCCACGCCTGCGTCCGGATCGAACACGAGGGTCGCGTCCTGGTCATCGACCCGGGCACCTGGAGCGAGCCGCGGGCCCTGGTCGGGGCCGACGCGGTGCTGCTCACCCATGAGCACACCGACCATGTCGACGTGCTGCGGCTGGCGGGTCTCGGCGTCCCGGTCTTCGCGCCGCAGGGGGCGCGGCTGCCGGACCTGGCGCCGCTGCCGGTGACCCGGGTGGCGGCCGGCGACCGGTTCGACGCCGCCGGCTTCGCGGTCACCGCGGCCGGTGGCCGGCACGCGACGATCCATGACGGGCAGCCGGACTGCGCCAACCTCGGCTACCTCGTCGACGACGCGGTCTACCACCCCGGCGACTCGCTGGCGCTGCCCGGCACCCCGGTGGAGACCCTGCTGGTGCCGGCCCAGGGGTCCTGGTTGAAGCTGACCGAGGCGATCACCTTCGCCACGACGGTCGGCGCCCGGCGGGTCGTCCCGATCCACGACGCCCAGCTCAACGACCGGGGCCTGGCCGGCGTGAACGGCTGGTTCGGCGAGACCGTCCCCGGCTACCGGTATCTCGCCCCGGGCGAGACGGTCTGACCACCGCCGCGACGGCGCTCCCGGGCCGCCGCGACGGCGCTGCCGGGCCGGCACGAGGGCGCTCCCGCGCCGGCACGCGGGCGGTTCCGGGCCGCCGCGACGGCGGTGGCGGGGCCGCCGGGAGCGCCGGTCAGCGGGCCGGCGCGTACGCGAACTCCGGGGCGTCGGCCGTGAGCAGCGCGGTCCGGGACGGCACGGGCAGGGCGTCGGCCAGTTCGGTGAGCATCCGGCGTACCGTCGCCGCCCCGCCCGCGTGCATCGCCTCGATCACCACGAGCACCTCGGTGGTCCCGGGGCGCACCGCCGACGCGCCGCTCTGCCGGTGGGTCCAGCGCCGGGAGTGCGCCCCGCCGGCCGCGTCGGCGAAGACGACCTCGCCGGGCTCGGGGTGTTCCGCCTCCCCGCCGAGGGTCAGGTAGGTCTCCGCGCCGGTGGCCGGGCGCACCGTCAGGTCCCCGGCGATCCGGTCGAGGTCCAGCACGGCCACCGGGACCGCGTAGCCGATGGAGAGGGCGTTGCCCAGCTCGACCAGGGGGTGCAGCGCGGGCAGCGCGCCGTCGCGGCGGAACCGGCGCAGCAGCGACTCCGCGGCGCACCGGTAGCGGGTCGGCGGCAGCCCCATCCGGGCGAAGGCGCGCCGCCACGCCTGGATCTCCGGGAAGCCGCCCTCCGGGCCGCCGGCGAGGCGGGCCCGGGCCGCGTCGGCGTACCGGTCGAGGCGGGGTCCCACCTCGACGGCGCCGTCGACGCCGGTGGCGTGCAGGACGCCGCAGCTCAGCTCGGGAAAGGTCGACCAGATCTCGGGGGAGTGCCGGAAGCGCACGGGAGGACTCCTATCGGGCGGTCAGGGCCAGGCCGAGGCCGAGGGCGAGGAAGCTGCCGGCGAAGCCGTGCCGCAGCAGCGTGGTGAGCCGCGGCCGGGCCAGCACCCGGCGGCGTAGCGCGCCGGCCAGCACGGCGTATCCGGCGAAGACGACCAGGGTGAGCAGCACGAAGACGGTGCCGTGCAGCAGCATCCGGGCCGCTGCGGCGGGCGCGTCGGGCGGGACGAACTGCGGCAGGAACGCCACGAAGAAGACGGTCACCTTGGGGTTGAGCAGATTCATCAGCAGCCCGTCGCGGATCACCCGTCCGGCCGCCGGGGCGGGGCGTCCGTCGTCGACCCGCAGCGCGTCCCGGTCGCGCAGCGCGGACCAGGCCATCCAGAGCAGGTACGCGACGCCGAGCCAGGTCACCACGCGGAAGGCCGGCGTGCCGGCGCGCAGCACCGCGGCCAGGCCGGTGACCGCGGCGGCGAGGTGGGGCAGCAGGCTGACCGTGCAGCCGAGCGCGGCGAGCAGCCCGGCCCGGCGGCCGGCGGCCAGGGCGGTGGAGATCGTGTAGACCACCCCGGTCCCCGGGGTGAGGACGACCACCAGGGCGGTCACCAGGAAAGCGATACTCATGCGGTCCAGCCTCCGACCATAATGGTCCGGTGGACAGGGCCAAACTGGGCGCGACTGACGGGTCCATATCGTCCGGCGCCGATTTCCTTCAGCTCGACGTCGGCGACGCCCCACCCGGTGGGCGGGCCGACTGGCTCGCCGGGCGGCTGCGCGCCGCGATCGCCGACGGCCGGGTGCCGGTGGGGGCGCGGCTGCCGGCCAGCCGGGTCCTCGCGGCCGAACTGGGCGTGTCCCGGGGCGTGGTGACCGAGGCGTACCAGCGGTTGACCGAGGACGGGCACGTGGTCGGGCGGGGCCGCGCCGGCACGGTCGTGCTGGCCACCCCGGCCGCCGTGGCCAGCCGCCCGCCGGTGCCGCGCCGCCCGCCGGAGGTGTTCGCCGCGCGTCCGGACACCGCCGTGTTCGACGCGTTGCGTACCGCGCCCGCGGCGCTGGACCTGACGCCCGGCGTACCCGATCTGGCGGCCTTTCCCCGCGCGGCCTGGCTGCGCGCCGAACGCGCGGTGCTGCACCGGCTGGCCCCCGCCGACTTCGGGTACGGCGAGCCGGCCGGCACCCCCGCGCTGCGCCTGGCGGTCGCCACCTGGCTGGCCCGCAACCGCGGCATCCGGGTCGACCCGGCCGAGGTGGTGGTCGTGGCCGGGGTCTCCCAGGCGCTCGGCCTGCTCGCCCAGGTGCTGCACGCCGACGGCGTGCACACCGTCGCCGTGGAGGACCCCGGCTCGCTCGGGGTACGCCAGCACCTGAACAACTGGCGGCTGGCCACCCCGCCGGTGCCGGTGGACGCCCAGGGTCTGCGGGTGGACCGGCTGGCGGCCGGCGGCGCCCGGGCGGTGATGCTGACCCCGGCACACCAGTTCCCGACCGGCGTGGTGCTCGACGGCGACCGGCGGCGGGCGCTGCTGCGCTGGGCGGAGCGGGGCGGCCTGGTCATCGAGGACGACTACGACGCCGAGCACCGCTACGATCGTCCGCCGGTGCCGGCGCTGCGCGGCATGCTGCCGGACCGCGTCTGCTACACCGGCAGCGTCTCGAAGCTGCTGGCCCCGGCGTTGCGGATCGGCTGGGTGCTGGTCCCGCCCCGGCTGCACGCCGACCTGGTCGCGGCGAAGCGGATGGCCGACCTCGGCAACGCCGCCCTGCCGCAGCTGGTGCTGGCCGAGCTGATGGGCTCCGGGGCGCTGGAGCGCCACCTGCGGCTGCTGCGGCGCCGGCACGTACGCCGCCGGGACGCGATGATCCGGGCGGTCCGCGCCCACCTGCCCGGCGCGGTGGTGCACGGCGCCGCCGCCGGCCTGCACCTGCTCATCACCCTGCCCGGCGACGTGGACGACACGGCGCTGGCCGCGGCGGCCCTGCGCCGGGGCGTCAAGGTGCAGCCGCTCTCCTGGCACGGCCAGCGGCCACAACCACCCGGCCTGGTGCTCGGCTACGCCGCCAACCCGCCCCACGACATCGAGCGGGCCGTCGCCACCCTCGCCGCCGCCCGGCACGACCTCCGCTGACCGCGACTGCCCACCAGCAGCGCGGCCCACCGCTCCCGTCGGACGCCGGTCCCGGCGAGATCGACTCCGGCGCGCGTGAGCGGCGGGTGGGCGGGGTAGGGGACTGCGGGTGGGGACGGACGGGGGACGGGCGCGGGGGGCGCTCGCCCGGTACACAGCGGGCGCGGTGCTGGTGCGGCTGGCCGACGAGGGCGCGCGGGTCGCCCTGGTGCTGCTCGCGGTCGAGCGCACGGGCAGCGCCGGCTACGGCGGGCTGCTGGTGGCGGCGCTGATGGTGCCGCACGTTCTCGCCGGGCCGGTGGTGGGCGCGATCGCCGACACGGTCCGGCGCCGCCGGCTCTGCTACTGCCTGACCCTGCTCGGGTACGGCGGGGCGCTCCTCGCCGCGGTGCTGTCCGCCGCGGTGTCCCGGCCGCTGTCGGTCGCCCTGGTCGTGCTGGCCGGCTGCCTCGCGCCGATCATGCTGGGCGGGCTGACCAGCCTGCTGCGTGACCTGGCGCCGGACCGGTTGGACACCGCGTTCGGCCTCGACGCGACCTCGTACAACCTGGCCGGCATCGCCGGTCCGGCGATCGCGGCGGTGACCGCCGGGCCGGCCGGGGCGACCGCCGCGACGGTGGTCCTGGTCGCGCTGGTGGCCGTGGGCACCCTGGTGCTGTCGACGCTGCCGATCCGGGACCGGCCGGCGCGCGTGCACCGCCACGGCGCGGCCGGCCGGCGCGCGCCGCTGGGTGCGGTGCCGCTGCTGTGGCGGCGGCCCCGGCTCGGCGCGGTGACCCTGGCCAGCAGCGTCGGCTACCTCGGCGTCGGCGCCCTGCCGGTGGTCGCGGCGCTGCTCGCCGCGCGGTTCCACCACACCGCCTACACGGGCCTGTTCCTGGCCGCCGCGTCGCTCGGCGGGCTGGCCGGATCGCTGTGGTACGCGCGGTTCCCGATCCGGTCCCGCCCGCCCGAGCGGGTGGTGCTGGCCAGCCTGCTCGTCATGGCGGTGCCGTTCGCCCTGGTGCCGCTGGCCCCGTCGGTCTGGGTCACGCTGCCGCTGTTCGTCCTCGTCGGCGTGCTGAACGGCCCGCTGTTCTGCGCCGTGCTCGCGGTGCGCGACCAGGAGGCGCCGCCGGCGGCGCACACCCAGGTGTTCACCATCGGCGCCGGGCTGAAGACCACCTCGGCCGCCGCCGGCTCGGCGCTGGCCGGCGCGGTCACCGGCGCGGGCGTCGGCGTGCTGCTGCTCGGCATCGCCGCCTGCCAGGCGCTCGGCGCGGTCGCGGGAGCGGCGGTCCTGGCGACGCCGCGACGCCGTCAGCCGGTCGGCGCCGGCGGCCGCTGATAGAGGGCGGCCAGCGCGGCGGCCGTGCCGGCGAGCCGGTCGCGCAGCGCGGCGGGGGAGAGGACCTCCACCTCGGCGCCGAGGCGCAGCAGGTCACCGTGCGCGTGGGTGAGCGACTCGATCGGTACGGCGGCCCGGATCCACCCGTCGGCCCCGGGCGGCCCGGCGGTGGCGTCGACGGCGGCGACCACGGTGTCGCTGGCAATCTCCCGCAGCCGTTCCCGGCCGCGCGGGGAGAGCCGGATCGTCGCCTGGTCCCGGTGCAGCCGGGACCGGAACTCCACGACGTGCTGCCGCCACCAACCCGGCAGGTCGAACTCGGGCCGGTCGAACGGCTCGTCCAGCGGGGTCAGGTCGAGGATCTGGTTGACCCGGTAGGTGGCCGGCTCGGGCCGGTCCGGGCGAGCGGCGACCAGGTACCAGCGGCCGCCCTTGAGCACCAGCCCGTACGGTTCGAGCACCCGGTCCACCTCGCCGGTCCAGCTGCGGTAGCGCACCCGGATCCGATGCTGCCGCCACACCGCGTCGGCGGCCGGCGTCAGGTGCGGCGACGGGTCGCCGTCGGAGTACCAGCCGGGGGTGTCCAGGTGGAACCGTTCCTGGAGCCGGGCGGCCCGGTCGGCGAGCGGTGCCGGCAGCGCGGCGCGCAGCTTGAGCTGCACGGTGGCGGCCACCGACTGGTAGCCCAGTTCGGCGGCGGGCCCGGGCAGCCCGGCGAAGAGCAGCCGGTCGGCCTCCTCGGCGGTCAGCCCGGTCAGCCGGGTCCGCCAGCCGTCGACCAGCCGGTACCCACCGGCGTGCCCGGCCGCTCCGTAGAGCGGGATGCCGGCCGCGTGCAGCGACTCGACGTCCCGGTAGACGGTGCGTACCGACACCTCCAGGCGGCGGGCCAGCTCGGCGGCGGTGAGCCGGCCGTGCGCCTGGAGCAGCAACAGGATGGAAAGGAGGCGACTGGCCCGCATTCCACTGACACTAGCTGTCAGGGGAGCGGCCCTACCGTCTCGGCATGGCATTCCAGAACAAGGACCTGACCGTGCCGGGGACCATCGAGGTCGCCGGCCGGCACGTCAAGCGTTACCACCTCGACCAACCCGACCGCCGCCTCGAACCGGAGGTGGTCGAGGCCGCCTACGCGTACCTGCCGAAGCTGCTGCCCGCACCGGACGGCGACACCCCGCCGGCCAGCTGGGTGGTGCTGCACCGGGGCGCGGACACCGGCAGCTACCTGCTGGCGTACACCTGGTTCTTCGACAACGTGGTGGAGTGCCGGATCGCGATCGCCGGCCAGCCGGCGCTGGACTGCCCGGACGACGACCCGGCGCACTTCGTCCCGCTGGACCGGCCCGGGGTGGGCTGCGTCTGGGAGCTGGGCGTGCTGGAGCACGAGCGGGCCGCCTGGGTCCGGCACGTGCTCGCGCCGGACCAGCCCGACCTGGCCGGCTACCTGGCCGACCAGCGGACCGAGGGAACGGTGGGCTTCTGATGGGCGACTTCGACTTCTACGTCGGCACCTGGCAGGTGACCAACCGGCGGCTGCGGGAGCGGCACGTCGGCAGCGACGACTGGGACGAGTTCCCCGGCATCTCGGTGGCGCACACCTTCTTCGACGGGGCGGGCAGCTTCGACGAGATCCGCTTCCCGACCCGGGACTTCGCCGGCGCCACCGTCCGCATCCGGGACGCGGAGACCGACCTCTGGTCGATCTACTGGATGAACAGCCAGCGCGGTGTCCTGGAGCAACCGCCGATGGTGGGCCGCTTCGTCGACGGGGTCGGCACCTTCTACGCCGACGACAGCGACGAGGGGCGGCCGATCCGCTGCCGGTTCATCTGGTCCCGGATCACCCCGACCTCGTGCCGCTGGGAGCAGGCGTTCTCCACCGACGGCGAGCAGACCTGGGAGACGAACTGGATCATGGACTCCGTCCGGACCGCCTGACGGTGCGGGGCCGTACGGCGGGCGCCGCTCAGGCCGGTGGGGGCGTGGTGGTCCGGTAGATCGCGGTCAGCCAGACGTCGAGCAGCACGTCGACCACGTCCCGCTCGGCCACCGCCGGCCCGTCACCGGCGAAGGTGGCGTACCAGACCCGCTCGTTCATCGAGTTCAGCGCGATGGCCAGGTCCCGGGCGGGCACCCCGTCCGGGGCCGCGCCGCGCGCGCGTTCCCCCTCGATGGCCGCCTGCACCGCGCGGACCCAGCGTTCGAGGACCTCGGCCCAGAGCCGGCGTACCTCGGTGTTGGTGCCGCGCACCTGGGCGCAGGCCAGCACCACGGCCCGGTGCCCGCCGAAGGCGGCGTGGAACCGGGCGATCAGCTCCCGCCAGCGGGCCCGCGGGTCCTCGGCGAGCCGGTCCAGCGCGTCGCCCGCGGCGGCGTTCGCCATCTCGGTGACCCGGTCCAGCAGGGTGAGCAGCACCGCGTCCTTGGACGGAAAGTAGAAGTAGAACGTCGGCCGGGAGATGCCGGCGCCCCGGGCCAGGTCGTCGATGGAGATGTCGCCGAAGGCACGCTGCTCCAGCAGCCGCTCGGCGGTGGCCAGGATGGCCAGCTCCCGGTCGTCGCCGGCGGAGCGCCCCGGGCGCCGCCCGCGCGTCGGCCCGGCTCCGGTCGGCGTACGGGCGGCGGTCATGTGGGCTGATGCTACACCCGCTCAACACCGTGTCGATTCGAGTCGACAGGGTGTTGACCGGTGTCGACGGTGGTGGATAGGGTCCGGACCACCACCGCCGAACCGGGAGCCGCCATGCCCACCGACCACGTCGACGTCCTCATCGTCGGTGCCGGGCTCTCCGGCGTCGGCGCCGCCGTGCACCTGCAACGCGAGTGCCCCGGCAAGACGTACGCGGTGCTCGAGGCCCGCGGCGCGATCGGCGGCACCTGGGACCTGTTCCGCTACCCGGGTGTCCGCTCCGACTCCGACATGTTCACCCTCGGCTACTCCTTCAAGCCGTGGACCGACGCGAAGGCCATCGCCGACGGCGACGCCATCCGAAAGTACGTCCGGGAGACCGCCCGCGAGTACGGCGTGCAGCAGCACATCCGCTTCCATCACCGGGTGGTACGCGCCGAGTGGGACAGCGGCACCGCCCGCTGGACGGTGACCGCGCACCGCGACGACACCGCCGAGGACGTCGTGCTGACCTGCGCGTTCCTCTTCACCAACTCCGGCTACTACCGCTACGACGAGGGCTACACGCCCGACTTCCCCGGCATCGAGCGCTACACCGGCCGGCTCGTGCACCCCCAGCACTGGCCGGCGGACCTCGACTACACCGGCAAACGGGTGGTGGTGATCGGCAGCGGCGCCACCGCCGTCACCCTGGTGCCCGCGATGGCCGAGCGCGCGGCGCACGTCACCATGCTCCAGCGCTCGCCGACGTACGTCATCTCGCTGCCCTCGCGCGACCCGCTCGCCGACGCCGCGCGGCGCTGGCTGCCCGCGAAGGCCGCGTACGCGGTGGCCCGGTGGAAGAACGTCGCGCTCGGGGTGGCCAACTTCCAGCTCAGCCGGCGCGCCCCCACGCTGGTGAAGAACTTCCTGCGCCGGGCCGCCAAGGGCAAGCTACCCACCGGGTACGACATCGACCGGCACTTCTCGCCCCGCTACAACCCCTGGGACCAGCGGCTCTGCGTGGTGCCCGACGGCGACCTGTTCGCCGCGGTCAGCGCCGGCCGGGCCGAGGTGGTCACCGACACCATCGACACCTTCACCGAGCACGGCCTGCGGCTCACCTCCGGCGCGGAACTGCCCGCCGATCTCGTGGTCACCGCCACCGGCCTCAACCTGCTCGCCCTCGGCGGCATGACGCTCGCCGTCGACGGCACCGAGGTCGACCTCGCCGCCACCGTGGCCTACAAGGGCATGATGCTCTCCGGCGTGCCGAACTTCGCGATGACCATCGGCTACACCAACGCCTCCTGGACGCTCAAGGCCGACCTGGTGGCCACCTACGTCTGCCGGCTGCTGCGCCACCTCGACCGCACCGGCCAGCAGATCGTCACCCCGCTGGCCCCCGACTCCGACGACCTCGTGCCGATCATCGACCTGAAGTCCGGGTACGTGCTGCGCGCCGTCGACCGGCTGCCCAAGCAGGGCCCGTCCGCCCCCTGGCGGCTGCACCAGAACTATCCCCGCGACGTGCTGCTGATGCGGCACGGCCGACTCACCGACGAGGGGGTCCGGTTCTCCCGGGCCAGCGCCGCCGTCACCGACCCCACCGCGCCCGTCGCCTGACCCGCCAAGGAGCGCCATGCGTGACTTCGTCTTCCCCGGCGGCACCGCCGTGCTGACCGGCGCGGCCAGCGGCATCGGCGAGGCCCTGGCACACGGCCTGGCCCGGCGCGGCGCCGACCTGGTGCTGCTGGACCGCGACGCCGAGCGCCTCGAGGCGGTGGTCGCCGCGATCCGCGCCGCCCACCCCGACCGGCGGGTCGAGACCCACCTGGTCGACCTGGCCGACCCGGACGCCACCGACCGGGTGGCCGCCGCCATCCACCGCGCCCACCCGCGGATCCGGCTGCTGGTCAACAACGCCGGCGTGGCCCTGGGCGGCCGCTTCGACCAGGTCACCCTGGACGAGTTCCTCTGGGTCGTCGAGATCAACTTCCGGGCGGTGGTGCGGTTGACCCACGCCCTGCTGCCCGCGCTCAAGGCCGAACCCGGCGCCCACCTGGTCAACGTGTCCAGCCTCTTCGGGCTGATCGCCCCCGCCGGCCAGGCCGCCTACTCGGCCAGCAAGTTCGCGGTGCGCGGCTTCACCGAGGCGCTGCGGCACGAACTGGTCGACGACGGCGTCGGGGTCACCTCGGTGCACCCCGGCGGCATCCGCACCCGGATCGCGGCCAGCGCGCGGGTCGGCAGCGGCGTCCCCCGCGAGGAGTACGAGGCCGGCCGCCGCCAGTTCGAGAAGCTGCTCACCATCGACCCGGTGAAGGCCGCCGAGGTGATCCTGCGCGG
Source organism: Micromonospora sp. NPDC050495 (assembly GCF_040655175.1). NCBI lineage: Bacteria > Bacillati > Actinomycetota > Actinomycetes > Micromonosporales > Micromonosporaceae > Micromonospora > Micromonospora sp. NPDC050495. The sequence goes on from NZ_JBFAJK010000018.1 coordinate 113,422, forward strand.
CGTCGAACGCCGCCGCGGCCGGGTGCTGATCGGCTGGTCGGCGAAGCTGCCCGACCTGCTGGCCCGGCTCGCCCCCGCCTCGTACGGGAAGGTCCTGGCCCTGGGCATGCGGCCGAACCCGGCCCGGGTGCCCGCCCCACGACCCGCGGCGGAGCCCGTCGCGCCGCGCACCGGAGAATCGGCATGAGCCTCGCCCCCGCCGACGAGCTGCACGTGGCCGGCCGCCGGATCCGCTGCCGGGTCTCCGGCGACGGCCCGCCGGTGCTGCTGCTGCACGGCATCGGCCGCACCATGGACGACTTCGCCGACCAGCACGAGGGCCTCGCCCGCGATCACCGGGTGGTCAGCGTGGACCTGCCCGGGCACGGCGGCTCCGCCCCGCTGGACACCCCGCACACCCTGCCGGCCCTGGCCGCGGCCGCCGCCCAGGTGCTCGACGCCGCCGGCGTCACCGGGCCGGCCCACCTGGTCGGCAACTCCCTCGGCGGCGCGGTCGCGATGCGGCTCGCCGCCGACCGCCCGGACCGGGCGGCCAGCCTGGTGCTGGTCAACAGCGCCGGCTTCGGCCGGGAGGTGACGTTCGCGCTGCGGCTGCTCGCCATGCGCCCGCTGGCCCGACTGCTGCTGCGGCCGCACCCGGGCATCGCCCGCCGCACCGAGCGGGCCATCTTCCACGACCCGGCGTACGTCAGCGAGGCGCGGGTCGCCGCCGCGCTGGCCGTGGCCCGCGAGCCGCACGCCGCCCGGGTGATGCTGGAACTGGTCGGCAGCCTGGGCACCTGGCGGGGCGTACGGCCGCAGTGGCGCCGGGAGCTGGTCGCCGCCGTCGCCGCGCTCGGCCTGCCCACCCTGGTGGTCTGGGGTGACCGGGACCGGATCCTGCCGGTGCGGCACCTCACCAACGCCGGCCGGTACTTCCCGCAGGCGCAGACCCACCTCTTCCCCGACACCGGTCACATGCCGCAGATCGAACGGGCCGCCGAGTTCGAGACCCTGGTCAGGCAGTTCTGGTCGCGCTCCGGTGGCGCTCGACCAGCGTGACCGCCACCAGCACCACCAGCAGCCCGGCGATCACGTCGATCGGCATGGGCAGCCACGGCGCCACCAGCACCAGCGCCGCCGCGGCGGGGAACAGCCCCACCACGAGACCCCGCTTGGCCCGCAGGTGCAGCGCCCAGAGCGCGAGCAGGAAGACCGCGACCGGCACGGCGACCGCGTAGCCGGCCAGCCGGCCGGAGACCGCACCGGCGTCCAGGTCGCGGTCGACCGCCACGGCCAGCCCGGCGCCCACCGCCGCGATCGAACTGAACACGAAGTAGTGGCCGTAGCCCCAGAACAGGGCTCCCCGCACCGACCTCGGGGGCAGCGGGTCGGGCCGGTCGAAGTAGACCCACCAGATCGCGAAGACGATCACCGTCCCGGCGGCCGCCAGGGACCACAGCTCCTCGTTGCCGGCGTCGACGCCGCGCTGGATCGCCACCGACGTGGAGAGCACCACCTCGCCGAGCACGATCAGCGTGAACAACTGGTACCGCTCGGCGATGTGGTGCGGGTGCCACGTGGTGCGCCCACGCCGTTCACCCACCACCGGCACCAGCAGGTCGGCCACGACCAGCACCACGAACGCGGGCGCCAGCCAGGCGGGCGGCAGCAGGAGCCGGGCCAGCCAACCGGCCTGCACCACGGCCACGCCGACCGCGAAGATCAGGGCGGTCGCCCGCCGCCGCGGGTCACCGGCGACCGCCCGCAGCCAGTTCAACACGGCGGCCAGCCGCATCACCACGTACCCGTAGGTGATCGTGGTGAAGTCGGCCTCGGTGAAGGCGCGCGGCACCCCGGCCGCGAGGATCAACGCGCCGGCGATCTGCACCAGGACGGTCAGCCGGTAGACGTCGTCGTCGGTGTCGTACGCGGACGCGAACCAGGTGTAGTTCACCCAGGCCCACCAGATCGCGAAGAAGACGCTCAGATACGAGAAGAGACCATGCCCGACGTGCCCCGCGGCGACGTCATGGTGCAGGCCCTCGGACGTCTGCGCCACCGCGACCACGAAGCACAGGTCGAAGAAGAGCTCCAGCGGGGTGGCCGAGCGGTGCTCCTCCTCGGGGCGGCGAGCCCGCATCGGCCGGTACCAGGCGCGGAACGGCGCGGTGCTGGTCAATCGGTGCTCCTCGCCGTGACCGGTCAGCTGTGCCCACGATAACCGCGCCGGCCCGGCCCCGACCCCGGAACCCCCGCCCGCACCAGCCCCGCACCAGCCCTGGCGGCCGGCCCGGCAGCAGTCCTAGCGGCCGGCCCGCAGCAGCCCTGGCGGCTGGCCCCGCACCAGCCCTGGCGGCCGGCCCGGCAGCAGTCCTAGCGGCCGGCCCGGCAGCAGCCCCGGCGGCTGGCCCGGCAGCAGCCCTGGCGGCCGGCCCGCAGCAGCCCTGGCGGCTGGCCCGGCAGCAGTCCTAGCGGCTGGCCCCGCAGCAGCCCTGGCGGCCGGCCCCGCAGCAGCCCCGGCGGCTGGCCCGGCAGCCGGCTTGCAACGGGCACGCGGCCGGCAGCCCGCAACGGGCTCGCGGCCGGCGGCCGGCACGCGCCATGATCGACTCCGTTTGCGGCAGACCGTGGTATCCGGGCCCTCGGTAGCCACGACATGCCGCAACCGGTCCGGCTACCTCGGCCTCGGCCCTCGGGTGGCCACGACATGCCGCAACCGGTCCGGCTTACCTCGGCCCTCGGCCCCTTCGGTGGCCACGACATGCCGCAAACCGGCCCCGGTGCCCGGTCCATAGGTGGGTGGGGGTGGGGTGGCTCACGGGGCGGGGGAGGGGCGGGAGGTGGCGGTGGCGTGGGATGCAGGATGGATACATGACGCATGCCAGTGGGTCCAGGGTGTCGGCGCCGTCGGCCGCGGAGCGGGCGTACCAGCACCTGAAGCGGTCCATCCTGGAGCAGGTCTACCCCGGTGGGCTGCTGATCAGCGAGGGGGAGGTCGCCGAGGCGGCGGGGGTCTCCCGCACCCCGGTCCGGGAGGCGCTGCTGCGCCTGGAGACCGAGGGCCTGGTACGGCTCTACCCGAAGCGCGGCGCGCTGATCCGGCCCGTCTCGGCGCGCGAGATCGCCGACGTCATCGAGGCCCGCCGGCTGGTGGAACTGCACGCCGCCGAGCGGGTCTGGCCGCGCCGCGCCCAGCTGCGCGACGATCTGGCCCGCTGGCTCGACGAGATGCGCCGGGCCCACGCGGCCGGTGACGTGACCGCGCTGATGGCCGCCGACCGCGCGTTCCACGCCAGCGTGGTCGAGGCGGCCGGCAACGAGATCCTCGCCGAGCTCTACCACCGCCTGCGGGACCGGCAGATCCGGATGGGCGAGGCCGGTTTCCGGCTGTCGCCCGGTTGGGCCGAGGTGGTGCTGGCCGAGCATGCCGCCCAGCTCGCCGCGCTCGACGGCGACGACGTGCGGGCCTGGCTCGACGCGGTCGGCGCGCACATCGACAACGCCGCGGCCGTGCTCCGGACGCTGCGGTGAGCCCTGCCCCGCCCCGCCGCCGCCCTGAGCCGACCCCGGGTCACCCCGGCACGCCGGCAGCGCGCCGCCGAGCGGCCCCGGGTCACCCCGGCACGCCGGCAGCGCGCCGCCGAGCCGTCCTGGTCTACGCCGTGGCGCTCGGCGCGTACGTGACGGCGGTGCTGCACCGCAGCTCGCTGGGGGTCACCGGGGTGGACGCCGCGGACCGCTTCCAGATCAACGCCGCCGCCCTGGCCACCTTCTCGGTCGCCCAGCTCGCCGTGTACGCGGCCATGCAGATTCCGGTCGGGGTGCTGCTGGACCGGTACGGCTCCCGTCGGCTGCTGCTCGCCGGCGGCGCGCTGATGGTCGGCGGCCAACTGGTCTTCGCCGTGGCCACCGACGTGCGTCTGGCCGTGCTGGCCCGGGTGCTGGTCGGCCTGGGCGACGCGATGACCTTCATCAGCGTGCTGCGCATCGTGGCGTTCTGGTTTCCCGGCCGGCGCAACCCGCTGCTGGTGCAGCTCACCGGCACCGTCGGGCAGCTCGGCGCGGTGCTCGGCGCCGTACCCCTGGTGGCGCTGCTGCACCACGCGGGCTGGACGCCGGCGTTCCTCACCACGGCGGCGCTCGGCGCGACCGTGCTGCTGCTCGTGCTGGCCGCCGTGCGGGACACCCCGCACACCGGGCCGGCGCCCGCCGTCGCCGCCGACCTGGCGACGGTACGCCGGCAGCTGGCCGAGGCCTGGGCGCAGCCCGGCACCCGGCTGGGCCTGTGGACCCACTTCGTCACCCAGTTCTCCGGCTCGGTCTTCGCCCTGCTCTGGGGCTATCCGTTCCTGGTGCAGGGACAGGGCTTCTCGCCGACCGCGGCGGCGTCGCTGCTGACCGTGATGACGCTGGTGACGCTGGTCTGCGGGCCGGTGATCGCGCACCTGTGCGCCCGGCACCCGTTCCACCGCTCGGTGCTGGTCTTCTCGATCACCGCCGGGACGGCCGCGGTCTGGGCGGTGGTGCTGGCCTGGCCCGGCCGGGCGCCGCACTGGCTGCTGGTGGCGTTGGTGGTCGTGCTCGCCGGCAACGGTCCCGGCTCGATGATCGGCTTCGACTACGCGCGCACCTTCAACCCGGTGCACCGCATCGGCAGCGCCAGCGGCATCGTCAACGTCGGCGGGTTCGTCGCCTCCATCCTGCTGATCCTCGCGGTCGGCGTGGTGCTCGACCTGGCCACCCCGGCCGGGCGGGACAGTCCGCCGCTGGACGCGTTCCGCTGGGCGTTCGCCGTGCAGTACCTGCTCTGGGCCGTCGGCGCGGTGCAGGTGCTGCGCTACCGCAACGCCGCCCGTCGCCGGTACGCGGCCGAGGGGTCCGCCCTCGCCCTCGCCGCATCGACCTGAGCCGGCGCACCCGGGACCACAACGCCAACACGTGAGCCCTGCCGGACCGCACGGCGTAGCGACGGGGACGCGTCCGGCAAGCCGGTTCAGCGGGTCAGGCGGCGGTGGGTCAGCGAGTCCAGCATCAGGGTCAGCCCGGCAGCGACCAGCCAGCTGTCCTTGGCCAGTCCGATGCCGGCCTGGCTGGGTTTGAGGCTGTTCCCCTCCCGCATGCCGGGCGTCTTGAGATAGAGCTGCACCAGCCCCGCGCCGAACGCGGTCAGCGCCGCCCCGGCCAGCAGCGACGGCACGAACGGCGTGAGCAGTGCCGTGCCCAGGGCGATCTCCGACCGGGACAGCAGCTTGGCGAACCGGTCCGGCTCGAACTGCCGCAGCTGGGGCATCGCGCCGACGGCCATGCCGTGCATGCCGGCCGCGGCCTCGCCCTCCAGGCTGCGCTTGCTGAGCCCGGAATTCAGGATGAACGCGCCGATGGTCAACCGTAGCGGCGCATGGGTCAACTTCATGATCACTCCCGTCGGTGCCGGAAACCGGGCCCCGCGTACCCGGCGACGCGCCGGATAACCGCCGGACGGCGGTGGGCCGGCACGGTGATCGGCGGTAGGTTCGCGGGAAGGGACGCCGACACAGCGGGAGGCAGCGTGAGCCAGCAGGTCCGGGGAGTCGTGTCGCGGCGCAAGGGCGCGCCGGTCGAGGTCACCACCATCGTGGTGCCCGATCCGGGGCCGGGCGAGGCGGTGGTGCGCGTCCAGTCCTGCGGGGTGTGCCACACCGACCTGCACTACCGCGAGGGCGGCATCAACGACGACTACCCGTTCCTGCTCGGCCACGAGGCCGCCGGTGTCGTCGAGCAGGTGGGGGAGGGCGTCACCGAGGTGGCCCCGGGCGACTTCGTGGTGCTCAACTGGCGGGCTGTCTGCGGGCAGTGCCGGGCCTGCCGCCGTGGTCGCCCCTGGTACTGCTTCAACACCCACAACGCGGCCCAGAAGATGACCCTCACCGACGGCACCGAGCTGAGCCCCGCGCTGGGCATCGGCGCGTTCGCCGAGAAGACCCTCGTGCACGCCGGCCAGTGCACGAAGGTCGACCCGTCCGCCCGCCCGGCCGCCGTCGGCCTGCTCGGCTGCGGCGTGATGGCCGGCCTCGGCGCGGCCATGAACACCGGCGGCGTGAGCCGCGGCGACTCGGTCGCGGTGATCGGCTGCGGTGGCGTCGGCGACGCGGCGGTGGCCGGTGCCGCCCTGGCCGGGGCGACGACGATCATCGCGGTGGACACCGACTCCCGCAAGCTCGACTGGGCCCGCCGGTTCGGCGCCACACACACCGTCAACGCCCGGGAGGAGGATCCGGTCGAGGCGATCCGCGCGGCCACCGGCGGCTTCGGCGCCGACGTGGTGATCGAGGCGGTGGGTCGGCCGGAGACCTGGAAACAGGCCTTCTACGCCCGGGACCTGGCCGGCACCGTCGTGCTGGTCGGCGTACCCACCCCGGAGATGACCGTCGAGCTGCCGCTGCTGCACGTCTTCGGCCGCGGCGGCGCCCTGAAGTCCAGCTGGTACGGCGACTGCCTGCCCAGCCGCGACTTCCCGATGCTCACCGAGCTGTACCGGCAGGGCCGGCTCGACCTGGACGCGTTCGTCAGCGAGGAGATCGCCCTGGACCAGGTCGAGGAGGCGTTCACCCGGATGCACCACGGCGACGTGCTCCGCTCGGTGGTGATCTTCCCGTGACCGCCCGCGTCGACCACACGATCACCTCCGGCACCTTCTCGCTGGACGGGCAGACCTTCGACGTCGACAACAACGTCTGGGTGGTCGGCGACGACGCCGAGTGCGTCGTCATCGACGCGCCGCACGACGTGGCGGCCATCCGCGCGGTGATCGGCGACCGCCGGGTGCTCGCCATCCTCGCCACCCACGCCCACGACGACCACGTCCGGGTCGCGCCCGAGCTGGCCCGGGCCACCGGCGCGCCGGTGCTGCTGCACCCTGCCGACCGGGTGCTCTGGGACCTGGTCCACCCGGACACCCCGCCCGACGGCGAGCTGACCGACGGGCAGGTCGTCGAGGTCGCCGACACGACCCTGCGGGTGCTGCACACCCCCGGCCACAGCCCGGGGGCGTGCAGCCTGCACGCCGCCGATCTCGGGGCGGTGTTCACCGGCGACACGCTCTTCGCCGGGGGGCCTGGTGCCACCGGGCGCTCCTACAGCGACTTCGGCACCATCATCGAGTCGATCCGGACCCGGCTGCTCAGCCTGCCGCCGCAGACCGTCGTCCACACCGGACACGGTGCGGACACCACGATCGGCGCGGAGGCCCCGCACCTCGACGACTGGCTGGCCCGGGGGCACTGACCCGGGCCCCGCGCGGCGGGTCTCAACGCTCGCCGTCGAGCACCGGCTTGAGATCGAGTACGGGAGTGCCGTCCACCGCCTCCAGGTCGGCCACCCGTACCCGGACGCCGTCGACCTGGAGGATCCGCACCCGGTGCAGGCCGACCGGGTTGGGCCGGTGCGGCGAACGGGTGGCGAACACCCCGGTGCGGGGGCGGGACTCGTCGCCGCGCGGATGGACCGCCAGCACGTCCCGCCGGGCCCGGTCCAGCCAGGTCAGCACGAGCGCGTCCGCGCCGGGCCGCACCCCGTCCAGAGCCGGCGCGTACGCCTCGGCGAAGACCAGCCACGCCTCCGGCGCGCCTTCGTCGCCCTGCTTCGGCGCCGCCCCCGGATCGGTCAGCGGGGACTCGACCCGCCCGACCGGGTGCAGCGGATAGCGGTCGTCGCTCATCCGTCCTCCCGTCCGTCCTCACTGTACGCCGGCACCACGGCGGGACGGCCCGGCTAGGATCGGAGGCCATGACTCGCCCCGAGCCAGGCCGCCCGCCGGCCGTCCGGCAGCTGCGCCTCGTCGTCGAGGCCGACGACTACGACGCGGCGGTCGCCTTCTTCCGCGACGCGCTCGGCCTGCCCGAGCAGGCGGCGTACTCCGGTGGCGACGGTGCCCGGGTGGTGATCCTCGATGCCGGCCGGGCCACCCTCGAGCTGGCCAACCCGGCGCAGAAGCGCCTGATCGACGAGGTCGAGGTGGGCCGGCAGGTCGCGCCGCGGCTGCGGGTCGCGTTCGAGGTGGACGACAGCCGTGCGGTGACCGAACGGCTGCTCGCCGCCGGCGCCGCCGAGGTCGCCCCGCCGACCGTCACCCCGTGGCAGTCGCTCAACGCCCGCCTCGACGCCCCGGCCGGGCTGCACCTCACCGTCTTCCAGGAGCTGCGTACGCCGGAGGAGCGTGCCGCCCTCGACGGCTTCGGCACGGACGGCTGAGAATTCGGTTCGCCTTCCGGCGTCGGGCGCCGGGATACTCGCGCCCATGCCCGACCCGCTGCTGACCCCGGCCCAGGCCGCCGCCCTCCAGCACGTCCGCGGCCTTGCCCTGCGCGACCGGCCCGCCGCGCTCGCCGTGATCGCCGGGCAGCTCGCCGGCGCGGGCACCACCTACCGCTCGAAGCAGGTGCTGGCGGCGGTGGCCCGGCACGGCCGGCTCACCCTCAACTTCCACCCGGACCGCCTGCTCGGTGACGGCCGCACGGTCGCCGAGGCGCTGGCCGGTGAGGGCGTCTACCGCAGCCAGTTCGAGACCGGCATCTCCAACGGCGGGCTGACCGCCTTCCCCGGCGGCGACCGGGACCGCTGGGAGGAGAAGATGTTCGGTGGGGCGTACCAGCGGCCCGGCGTGCGGCCGGCCGAACGCCCGCGGTACGGCGGCCTCAACCTGCTGGACCATCCGGACGGCGCGTGCCCCCGGTTCGGCTCCTGCCACCTGCGGCTGCGTCCGGAGGCGCTGTCCCGGTCCACCTTCAGCTTCGGGGACAGCTACGCCGAGCCGACCGAATTCGGCACCCTCGAGGTGTTCGAGCCGGTGCTCGCCGCGCTGCTGAGCGCCACCGCCGGGACCGGGGTGAGCCTCGGCGTCGCCGGCATGGACACCGGGACCCTGCTGGGTACGCTGCTGGCCCGCCGGGCCGGGGCGTCCCGGGCGGCCGGGCGGGCGCTGGACGACTACATCGAGGCGCAGGTCCACGGCCCGGTGGACCTGGCCCGCGACGTCGAGGAACTTGTCGTCGACCCCTCGTTCCGCGGCACCGGCACCGGGCGGATCCTGGCCGGGATCGCACAGCGGCACGGCTTCCCGCTGCGCTGGCACGGCGGCTTCCAACTGCCGGTCGACGGCATCGACGCCGAGTTCCGCGGGCCGGCGATCCCGCCGCTGGCGGCCCGGGTGCACGCCGAGTTCGCTCGCCCGGGGGAGCCGGTGCACGCCGCGCTGATCGGCCGGGCCGCCGCGTCGGTGGTCCGGGAGCCGCACCGCTGGGCCGACCGAGGAGCCCCCGAGGTGACTCTCCAGCACCTCAAGCAGCTCTGGCACGTCCTGGTCCGGTTCGGCACGCCGATGCCCGCCTGACCGGCGGCCGGCCCGGTTGGCGCCGGCTGTCCGGCACCAGCCCTCGTGCGCGCGGCGGCGCGGTCCGTCCCGATGCCCTCGTGACCTGGACCGCAGCCGGCCGCGAGAGGGGCATTTCCGGAATGCCCGACAGGTCGAGCGGGTTGTGTCCCCCGTACCGCCGGCAGCCAAACCCCTACCCGCCGGTAGTCCCCCGAGGGGCGCTCACCCCGGAGCGCGTCGTAACGATCGAAAGGGCAACCATCGTGAAGCAGCACTTCACTCGATGGCTCCCCGCCATCGCGAAGACCGCCGTCGCGAAGGCCGCCATCGCGAAGATCACCGTTGCGAGGACCGCCGTCGCGAAGTCCCCGAACCGCCGGGCCGCGCTGACCGTCGCGGGCATGGCCGCCCTGGGCGGCCTGGCCTTCGGCCCCACCGCCGTCGCCGCGCCGGTCACCACCGGGCCGCACGCCGGTGCCGTGGCCGCGATCGACCTGGCCACCGGCAAGAAGTCGGGTACCGAGACGGTGAAGTCCGGCCTCACCACCGGCAGCGACAAGGTCCCCGCCAAGGCCAACCCGCCCGGCCGGGACAAGCTCATCCCGCGCGGCGTCGAGGGCGCCCAGTCGCGCATCCCGCTCGACGACGCGCAGCTCGCCAACGCCAAGGCCATCGTCAAGGCGGCCAAGGAGACCGGCGTGGGTGAGCGGGGCGCCGTGATCGGCGTCGCCACCTCGCTGCAGGAGTCGAAGCTGTACAACCTGGGTCACCTGGGCGCGTACAACGACCACGACTCCGAGGGTCTGTTCCAGCAGCGCCCGTCGTCCGGTTGGGGCACGTCCGAGCAGATCACCGACCCGGACTACGCCTCGAAGGCGTTCTTCAACGCGCTGAAGAACGTGGGCGGCTGGCACGACCTGCCGCTGACCGCCGCGGCGCAGACCGTGCAGGTGTCCGCCTACCCGTACGCGTACGCGCAGTGGGAGGAGCAGGCGGCGGACATCGTCCAGCAGCTCTGGTAACCAGCACTCATCGAAGCCGGCCGGCCCCGTTCTTGGGGCCGGCCGGCGCCGTCTCTGCCCCCGTAGCCGAGAGCGCCGCCCAAGGGCGTGGGCGGGTCCGGTCGGCCCGTAGACGTCACGCGAGCGGCCGCCCAAGGGCGTGGGCTTGGCCGGTCGGCCCGTAGAACGTCCCACGTGGGCGTGCTGGGTTGGTTTGTCCGGTTCGAGGGTGTGGTCGGCGGCACCGTGGGGCCGGAATGGCTGGGGGCCGGGGGTCGTTGTATCCGGGTGAACGGCCGAGGAAGACCACCCCACGGGGTGCCGCCCCACCGGGTGCAGGCCCCACGGGGTGCAGGCCCCACAGGGTGCCGGGCCCTCGGGAATGATGGTGGGCCGGTGGTCGTTACACATGGTCCCGGCGCCGCGAAGAGGCCCCCCGCCCCGCGGCCGGGATGATCCCCTCCAAGACTTTTCCCTCTGGGTGCGCGCGTCTATCGCGTGGCCTTCTTTGAGCGCCTGACGGTGCTTGCGCACACGGTGCCGACCCCCCGGTCGGGTGTGCGCCGTCCCCCGAATGGAGCTTCTGTCATGAACACGATGCTGCGTAAGAGCGTGCTGGGTATTGCTGGTCTGGCGTTCACCGGTGGTGTGTTCGCCGGTCCGATCGCCGCCCACGCCG